>NZ_JBSMEZ010000114.1:0-14111 GCF_056498605.1 Profundibacter sp. | reverse complement strand
CTCAGCTGGCTTTAGATCGTCAGGCTCAATCGAAATAGCCTGATCGATCCGCGCCGCCGTCTCGAACATGAAACGCACCAAAGCAGCATTGTATGGATCAGCAACCCTGCAGAACGCATCAATCCATTCCTTGTCCGCCGCGGTGCGCTCCACACGGCTCGGTTTGCTACGCCGCTTGTCCTGAGCAATCCGCTCAAAATTGTCGTAAGACTTGACGCGGATTGTTGGCGTGTTCTTCAGGTCATGGGCATTGTTGATCACTGCACTGGCGGGCGTGACAATCTCCCGCCACCATGTGTCCGTACCCCGGCCACAGTGGCCCCCGTACCGGGGCCAGATTGGACGGGGGCCACTGTGGACCCCGTCTCAATCTCAGGCTCCAGCGTGGGGTCCAGCGCCTCAACTTTGGTCAGATCAATCCGGTAAACGACCGTAAATCCGTTCTTGCAGGTCCGCGAGCCAGTCTCGACTAGAATACCTTCCTTAAGGAATTCGCGCACGGCTCGCTTGACTGTGGTCTCTCCCAGCTCGGTGTGCCGCTGAATCGTTCCTTTAGAACACCAGATGCCTGAGCCATCGTCGCTCGCCTTGTCAGCCAGAAACATGATGATCTGCTTGCGCGTTGCGCTGCCGAACTTTCGTTCCGCGCATGTATTCGCAACCCGCCAGCTCATTGGAAGGCCCCCAAGTGCGCAAAGACGTGCGAAATTTGTACAGGTTTTGTACGAGATTTCCGCCGTTTCAGCAGAATTCGGCGCGAAAGCTCACGGGACTTTCTGCAAGCTCCTGCATAAAGCCATGTAAACAGGCCATATTTTAAAGGTGTTTTTGGTGACCCCGACTGGATTCGAACCAGTAACCTGCCCCTTAGGAGGGGGCTGCTCTATCCAGTTGAGCCACGGGGCCACGCGAGAACGGGATACGCATAATCCCGAATGATTTCCATCCCCAAAATCAGATAGCCCTTAGCCCACGGTGACTAAATCCATTATATTTTTATCGCCCATTCACTAAACTGCCGTATATGGTGGCTCGAATTTGGTGGGTTTACTTGACAAATCTTGTTTGATAAACACATTCGCGAATACGAATATGTTAAGAATTCAGCGCTTCCCTTACTGGCTCTCCTGCCGCAAGATAGGCCCATTCTGCCGTCGAACAGGCAAAAGGACACTCGATATGAAACTTACCCTGCCCCTCATCATCGCTTTGCTTGGCGCAAATATTGCCCACGGCGAAACCATCATACTGGCCCCACAGCCGATCACAGAATGGAAAGCCGTTTACGGCGTGGTTGAAACCCGTGACCGTATTCCAGCCCGCGCCCGCATTGGCGGCACGATTGTCGAACTGGACGTCAGCGAAGGCGATATCGTCACCGAAGGGCAGCGGATTGCCTTGGTCAAAGACGACAAGTTGGAGTTTCAACTGGAAGCACTGGACGCCCAGATCAGCGCGCTTGAGGCCCGTTTGAAAACCGCCGCCGAGGATCTGGTGCGTGGCGAAGCGTTAATCCAGCGCGGTACTATCACCGCGCAACGTCTTGGCCAGCTGCAATCGCAAGTCGATGTTCTGAACGGTGAAATCCGCGGGGTCGAGGCACAACAATTGGTGATCAAACAGCAAGTGGCCGAAGGCGAGGTTCTATCCCCCGAGGCAGGCGTTGTTCTGTCCGTCCCCCCCGCAAAAGGGTCGGTTATCACCCCCGGCGAAGGCATTGCCGTGATTGGCGGTGGCGGCGCTTTCCTGCGTCTGTCGGTGCCTGAACGCCACGCGACAGCGTTAAGCGAGGGCGACGAGATCATAATCGGCGAGGGCCAGACCGGCCGGCTTGCCAAAATCTATCCTCAGATCGAAGGGGGCCGCGTGTTGGCCGATGTCGAAGTGTCCGGCCTTGATGACCGGTTCATCGGGCGGCGCGTGCCTGTGCGCCTGCCAGTGGGGGAACGCACAGCATTAATGGTGCCGCAATCAGCCATCACCATGCACGGTGGCATTGATTTTGTGACAATCGAAGTGAATGGCGCGGCGATGCGACGCGCTGTGGTTCTGGGGGCCAAAGTGACGCGTGACGGTGAAGTCTGGCTTGAAGTTCTGACTGGCGTTGCCGCTGGTGATGCACTGGTGACCGATCATGAGTGAGAACCACACCGGACAAACCGGCGCACTGGGCATTGCGGGCCGCCTGACCCGCAAATTTATCGCCTCGCCATTAACCCCGCTTCTGCTGCTGGCCTCTTTTGCCGTTGGCATGATCGCTCTGGTAAGCCTTCCACGCGAGGAAGAGCCGCAAATTTCAGTGCCTTTGGTCGATATCCATGTCGAAGCGGCGGGCCTAAAGGCCGAAGACGCGGTGAAACTGATCACCGAACCGCTGGAATCCATCGTCAAAGGCATTGATCAAGTCGAACATGTCTATTCCTCGACCCGCGACAATCAAGTTATGGTCACCGCGCGTTTCATCGTTGGCGTTGAATCCGAAACCGCGATTTTGCGTGTCCACGACAAACTGCGCGCCAATATGGACCGCATCCCTGTCGGCATCCCCGAACCGTTGGTGGTGGGGCGCGGCATCAACGATGTGGCGATTGTCACGCTGACATTTTCGCCCAAATCCGGCCAGGATGCGATGACGGCCAATGATCTGACCCGCATCGTGCGCGAAGTTGAATCCGAGGTTAACAAAATCGACAACGTCGGGCTGACCTATATGGTCGGCGAAACCGGCGAGGCGCTGCGCGTTGCCCCCAACCCCGAAAAGCTCGCACTTTACGGCGTGACCCTGCAACAGTTGGTGGGCAAGGTGAAGGGTGCAAACTCCGCCTCCCCTGCCGGAAGCGTGCGCGATGGCGGCGAACAGATCAGCCTGATCTTGGGCGACACCCTGTCCACCCCCGACCAGATCGGCAACCTGAAACTAACCTCACGCGATGGGCGCCCTGTTTATGTGCGCGATGTGGCTGACGTCAGCTTTGTCACCGATTTGGACGAGGTGCATGTATCCACGCTGCACCGTGTGGGCGAGAACGGGATCGATCGTATGCCCGCCGTCACATTGGCCGTGGCCAAACGCGCGGGTGCCAATGCGGTGACTGTGGCCGAGGCGATTTTGCACAAGGTCGAAAGCCTTGAGGGTAATCTGATCCCTGACAGCATCGACGTTGAGGTCACCCGTGATTACGGCGAAACAGCCGATGAAAAAGCCAACGAGCTATTGTTCCATCTGGGCCTTGCCACTGTTTCAATCGTCGCACTGGTGCTGATTGCAATCGGCTGGCGCGAGGCAATCGTGGTCGCCGCCGTGATCCCGATGACCATTTTGTTGACGCTGTTTGCCGCGTGGTTGATGGGCTACACCCTGAACCGCGTGTCGCTGTTTGCGCTGATCTTTTCCATCGGGATTCTGGTGGATGACGCCATTGTGGTGATCGAAAACATCGCCCGACATTGGGGGCTGAAACGCAAAGGTCAAAGCCGCTTTGGGGCCGCCATTTCAGCAGTCGCCGAGGTGGGCAACCCCACCATCGTTGCCACCCTGACCGTTGTGGTCGCCCTGCTGCCGATGCTGTTTGTATCCGGCCTGATGGGGCCATACATGAGCCCGATCCCCGCCAACGCCTCCGCCGCGATGATATTCTCGTTCTTTGTCGCCGTGATGGTCACCCCGTGGCTGATGATGAAGGTCGCTGGCAAGGCCGAAATGCACCACGACGAGGACGCCGAAGCAGGTGGGCGTTTGGGCAAACTATACACCGCTGTTGCCCGCCCCTTGTTGAAATCCAAAGCGGCCAGCCTGACATTCTTGATAGTCGTTATTGTTGCATCCTTTGGTTCGCTCGCTGCGATTTACACCCGCGACGTGACGGTCAAACTGCTGCCGTTCGATAATAAATCCGAACTGTCGATTGTGATCGACCTGCCCGAAGGCGCGTCGGTCGAGGCCACAGACGCCGTGGCGCAACAAGCCGCGAGGATTGCGCTGGGGCTGCCCGAAGTCGTATCGGCTCAAACCTATTCCGGCACCGCCTCACCGTTCAATTTCAACGGGCTGGTGCGCCATTACTTCCTACGCCAGTCACCCGAATTGGGCGATGTGCAGATCAATCTCGAGGCCAAAGACGAACGGGAACGCTCCAGCCACGAAATTGCACTGGAACTTCGCGAATTGCTGGCCGAAATGGATGTGCCGCCGGGCACCAACATTAAAACGGTTGAACCCCCCCCCGGCCCGCCAGTGATCGCCACCCTGTTGGCCGAGGTTTACGGCCCAGACGCCGATACCCGCCGCGAGGCTGCCCGCCGCATTCGCAAGGCCTTTGAGGCCGTGCCTTATGTGGTCGATGTCGATGACAGCTTTGGCGTTCAACCCCGCCGGATGCGGGCGGATCTGTCGCCCGATGATCTGGAATTTTACCACGTTCAGGAAAGCGATGCGCTGGACACATTGCGCCTACTGAACAGCCAGATCACCGTTGGTTATTCACACCGTGGGCAGGGCCGCCAACCGATCCCGATTGTGGTCGGTCGTGACCGCAGCGACCGCGTGATTGACGAACGAATGATGGCCACCCCCGTGCCCGCCAACGTGTTGCCCGGGGATCGTGGCGTGGTCGAGTTGGGCGATGTGGTGACCATATCCGAGGAACGCGCATCCTACCCGATTTTCCGCCACAACGGACGCTATGCCGAAATGGTAATGGGCGAAATGGCAGGACAGTTCGAGGCCCCGCTCTACGGCATTTTAGCCGTGGCCGAGGAATTGGACAAGATGGACTGGTCAGACATGGAAAAACCGGTGATCAGCCTGAACGGCATGCCCACAGACGAGAGCAAAACCACCCTGTTGTGGGACGGCGAATGGGAGGTCACATGGGTCACCTTCCGCGATATGGGCGCTGCCTTTGGCGTGGCGCTGCTGGGCATTTACATCCTGGTGGTGGCACAGTTCGGATCGTTCCGCCTGCCGCTGGTGATCCTGACGCCGGTGCCGCTGACCTTCCTTGGCATCATGTATGGCCACTGGCTGTTTAACGCGCCGTTTTCAGCCACCTCGATGATCGGTTTCATCGCTTTGGCGGGGATCATTGTGCGGAACTCGATCCTGTTGGTAGATTTCATCAGGAACGAGGGCGAGGGCCGTGTTGATCTGGATATCCTGATTGCCGCGGGCGCAACACGCTTCAAGCCGATATTGCTGACCGCGATTGCAGCAATGATCGGCGCTGGCGTGATCCTGACCGACCCGATCTTTCAGGGCTTGGCAATTTCGCTGCTGTTCGGACTGGCCACATCGACCATCCTGACGGTTCTGGTGATCCCGGCGATTTATCGGGTCTTTAAGATGTGAAAATAGGGGCGCGTGAAATTGCGCGCCCTACAGTTTTCATGCCCCAACCTTACGGATAACCAAACCCTGTTAAATCATGGGCGATGATTTCATTAAATAACCGCTGAACTAGCTCAAAGTCGGCTTGGCAAGGTTTATTGCTGGGAATTACAACCCTGACAATGACACTATTATCCACAAAGGCCTCGATCCCGCTGCCATCAACTCGTTGCTGCCCAACAAAACGTTTGGTGTTGCGACGCAGAAATGCGTATTCGCGCGCACCATCCTCACCGCCGGATTTAGCCCAGCTGCGGCCTGTGTTTTTGGCCTCATAGATAGTGTTGGGTGCCGCTGACAGCTCAATATGAACCCTGCATTGGCCAATTTTCAAATCTGCAGCAGCAGCGGGAAGGCTGACTAAAAGCAATGCTATAGGAAGCTTATTGGCGGTTTTAGTTTGGGGATAGATCATCTTTCGCGTCGCCATTGGCGGTGACGGGATGATAGCGGCCAAATCGCTAGATTGGATTGCCAATAGATCCATAAGATGATCCAGTGCAGCCGCATGATCAGAAAGGGCCGCCGCATCCAGTATGGCGCTGACATCTAAACCCAACATTGCCTCTGCAAAATCATCGGTTGTGGCAGGGCCTGCTTGGAATACCTCTTGGGTTCGGTTTCCGCTGGCGGTTAGTGCGATGGCACCAGCAGCGCAGCCATTTAAATTGCCTGAGGATCGCATAATTTTCCAGTTCTCATTTTCAAAAAACCGGAACAAGTCAGGTTTTACCGTCCCGTTTGCAACACCTTTTTGTGTTGAAGCAATATGCTGACATTGATGAGAGGAATTTGTTGGATTAAAGGAAAGATTGATATTTAACGACTGCGCTGCATTTTTGCAGATAACATTGATTTGCGGAATTACCGCGATCCCGCGTCGCTGCAGTAATTTTGAATTATCATTGGTCTGACAGTCCCAGCCCCGCACTTCGGGGATCAGGGCTGCCAATTCATCATTCAGTTGCGTTGCGCTGTTTTGGGCTTTGGTTCGGGCGGCGCTAAGGTCCTGCGCGGCCAACTCTGTTACAAAAACAGCGAACACCAAAGCCTGCAATATAGTTAATACTTTCAACACAAAATGTCCCGTTTGCTAACTCACACTAACTTCAGATGCAGTCTAGGCCTAGACTGATCCAAAGCTAAACCAACGGGTTGTATTTTTCCAGAATAAAGGGGAGCGAAGTTGGCCCACCGCTCCCCTTTATTATATCCTAGCATGTGCCTTGCAGCACTTACTGGATAATTCTGTTAGCGGTAACATAACCAAAACATCAACCTTGGACAAGTTGGAATTTCACGTTAACAAGGTTTAACTGGCCAAACAGGAATGCCCATCCGTGTCACCACAACACAACCCGTCCAAACGCCCCCTGACCCTGCGCGATGTATCCGAAGCCGCAGGGGTCAGTGAAATGACTGTCAGCCGCGTGTTGCGCAACCGTGGTGATGTTTCCGACGCAACCCGCCTGAAGGTCACCAAAGCCGCCAAATTGCTGGGTTATGTCCCCAATAAAATCGCCGGCGCACTTGCCTCGCAACGGGTCAATCTGGTGGCGGTGATCATCCCGTCGATGTCAAACATGGTGTTCCCCGAAGTGATGACCTCGATCTCCGAGGTGCTGGACGAAACCCCGTTGCAGCCGGTGATCGGCGTCACCAACTATTCGCCAGAAAAAGAAGAGGCCGTGCTGTTTGAAATGCTGTCATGGCGCCCGTCCGGTGTTATCATCGCGGGGCTGGAACACACGGCAGCGGCGCGTGCGATGATGAAAAATGCCGGTGTGCCAATTGTCGAGATCATGGATCTGGATGGCGATCCGATTGACGCCATTGTCGGTGTGTCGCAACGCCGCGCAGGGCGCGAAATGGCCGAGGCGATCATTGAGCATGGCTATCGCAAAATCGGGTTCATGGGCACCAACATGCCGCTGGATCACCGCGCCCGCAAACGGTTTGAAGGCTTCACCGAAGCGCTGGCCAAGGCCGGTATCGAAATCGCGGATCAAGAATTTTACTCCGGTGGCTCGGCCCTTGTGAAAGGCCGCGAGATGACCGAAACCATCCTAAAACGCACACCCGATCTGGATTTTCTGTATTATTCAAACGACATGATTGGCGCGGGTGGTTTGCTATACTGTCTTGCCAACGGCATTGATGTGCCGGGTCAGGTCGGACTGGCGGGGTTCAATGGTGTCGAACTGTTGGATGGGTTACCCAAACAACTGGCCACCATGGATGCCGAACGCCACCAAATCGGGCGCATCGCCGCCGAAATTATCGCGGCACGGGCAAATGGTAACGATGTTGAAGCACGCATCGAACTGACGCCAAAGTTGCAATTTGGTGATACATTGAAACGCTAAAGCTTGACGCTAGGGTTGCGCCGCACCAGACGTAAAATGATTGCCAGTGTCGACATACAAATCCAGAAAATCTGAACCATTGCCGCCGCCAGATTAAAGCTGTTGGTCAACCCGACCAGAACAAGCGACGCCGCACAGAAATTTATCGCAAAATACGTCAGGCTGTCACCAGTCAAAACCCTGAACGTCAGCAGCGTGTAATTCAACACATATAAAAAGAATCCCACCACCCCGAGCAACTCGAAAATGCTTTGTGAGTAATAGAGGTATTCCATCATTCTACTTCCAAAATGTGATGCTTAAAATTGTATTAAATATACTTCTGCCTAACATTTTTATTGAAATTGGTCAGGTGGGGGATTCCTTACCTTACGTCAATTGACTGGTAATGGGCTAACATCCGAGTTGGGTTTCTCACACATCTCCACTTGACCTTCCAGTAACTAGAGGGTCTATCTGAATTCTGAACAAACACTCAAAAGTCGGTGACCCAATGAACGATCAAACTGTAACGTCATTCCAAATCGAAGGTTTGAACTGTGCGTCTTGCGCCGGACGCGCCGAAAAGGCGCTGAATGCGATCAAGGGCGTGACCAAGGCCACCGTCAATCTGGCCGCGGAAACCGCGCAGGTTTCCTATGATGCACCCGCCGATACCCACGCCATGATCAGGGCCCTGTCCGACGCCGGATACCCCGCCGCCACCCAAGAGGTGACGCTGGAAATCGAAGGCATGAGCTGCGCCTCCTGCGTTGGGCGTCTGGACAAGGCCATCGCTACCAGCGACGGGGTGGTGGATGTGTCGGTGAACCTCGCCACCGAAACCGCAACTGTGCGTTACGCCACCAAGGCCACAACTGTGGGCGAAATTATGGCCACCGCCACCGCCGCAGGATACCCTGCCAAACCAAAGTCGGGCGAATCCGCCGATGTCGATGATCGTGCAGAGCGAAAAGCCAGCGAAATCACCCGCCTTGGCTGGCTCACCCTGATCGCAGCATTACTGGCCCTGCCGGTGTTTGCCATTGAAATGGGCGGCCATTTCATCCCTGGTGTGCGAGACTGGGTCAACGCCAACATCGGGGCGCAAAACAGTCGCCTCTTGCAATTCGTCCTGACCACGCTGGTGCTGTTCGGCCCAGGCTTGCGGTTTTACAAAATCGGCTTCCCTGCGCTGTTCAAGGGTGCGCCTGAAATGAACTCGCTCGTGGCGCTTGGCACAGCCGCCGCCTACAGCTTTTCTGTGGTCGCCACTTTTACCCCGCAACTCCTGCCCCAAGGCACCGATAACGTCTATTTCGAGGCCGCGGCAGTGATCATCGTTCTGATCCTGTTGGGTCGCTACCTAGAGGCCCGCGCCAAAGGGCGCACAGGCGAGGCGATCCGAAAACTGGTCGGCTTGCAGGCCAAAACCGCACGGGTTGAACGGAGTGGCAAGGTGGTGGAACTGGCGATTGAAGACATCGTGCAGGGCGACATTCTGCATGTCCGTCCCGGCGAAAAAATTGCGGTGGATGGTATTGTGCTCAGCGGTGAATCTTATGTCGAGGAAAGCATGATCACCGGCGAGCCCGCACCGGTCAAGAAAACCGAAGGCGCGGATGTGGTCGGCAGCACCATCAATGGCGAGGGCGCGCTGACCTTTCGCGCCACGAATGTCGGGGCCGACACGGTGCTGGCGCGGATCATCCAGATGGTCGAGATGGCCCAAGGCGCCAAGCTGCCGATTCAGGGCATGGTCGATAAAATCACCGCCATCTTTGTGCCCGCCGTACTGGTGGCCGCCGCTCTGACCTTCACGCTCTGGTTCATCTTTGGCCCCGCGCCTGCGCTTAGCTTTGCCTTGGTTGCCGGCGTATCGGTTCTGATCATCGCCTGCCCCTGCGCGATGGGTCTGGCCACGCCGACCTCAATCATGGTCGGCACGGGCCGCGCCGCCGAAATGGGGGTTCTGTTTCGCAAAGGCGACGCGCTGCAAATGCTGCAAGAAGCAAGCGTAGTGGCGCTGGATAAAACCGGCACCCTGACAGAAGGGCGTCCCGAATTGACTGACTACACCGTGGCCAAAGGGTTCCTGTTTGACGACGTTCTGCGCCTTGCAGCAGCGGTTGAATCCACATCCGAGCATCCAATTGCCAAGGCCATTGTGCGGGCCGCTGCCGAAAAAAACATGACCTTGCCAATGGTCACCGACTTCACCTCGATCACCGGATACGGGGTGCGCGCTGTCGTGGACGATAAACAGATCCTAATTGGTGCTGACCGCTTGCTGACCCGGGAGGGGATAGAGTTCGAAGCGTTTCAAACCCAAGGCAACGAGTTGGGCCAATCGGGCAAAACCCCGCTCTATATCGCCATTGACGGGGTGGCCGTGGCGGTTCTGGCCGTGTCGGACCCGATCAAGGGAACCACCCCCGCTGTGATCAAAACCCTACATGACCTAGGCCTGAAGGTTGCGATGATAACCGGCGACAACCAGGGCACCGCAAACGCCATCGCGCACGAGTTAGGCATCGACCATGTCGTTGCCGAAGTGCTGCCCGACGGCAAAGTCGCCGCCCTGAACGAATTGCGCGGTGAGGGCACAACACTCGCCTATGTCGGCGACGGCATCAACGACGCGCCAGCCTTGGCGACCGCCGACGTTGGCATCGCCATTGGCACCGGCACCGATGTCGCGATCGAGGCCGCCGATGTGGTGCTGATGTCGGGTGACCTGAACGGGGTGGTCAACGCCTTTGACATCAGCCAGCGCACCATGCGCAACATCAAACAAAACCTGTTCTGGGCGTTCGGCTATAACGTGGTGCTGATCCCCGTTGCGGCGGGCCTGCTGTATCCGTTTTACGGCACCATGCTGTCCCCCATGCTGGCGGCGGGCGCGATGTCATTGTCCAGCGTTTTCGTGCTGACCAATGCGCTGCGGTTGCGGTGGGTGAAACAGGCGGTGTAACACATGCGGTTTTGATTTGCGCAAACCCCGCATCCATGCGCAAACTGCGGTTAAGTAACCGCAGGAAACCCGATGCCAAACGCCAACCTCTACGCCCTTTTTGCATCACGCTTCCCGCCCGACCGTAGCGCCCCTTTTCTGGAACACGCCCGTGGCATCACCAGCTTTGCGCAACTTGACGACCAATCCGCGCGCATTGCCACCGTCCTGAAAACCAATGGTGCTGCCAAGGGCGATCGCATCATCGTGCAGGTCGATAAATCCCCCGAGGCGGTGATGCTATACCTCGCCTGCCTTCGCGCCGGTCTTACCTTTATCCCGCTCAACCCCGCATATACCATCGCCGAGGTTGCCTATTTCATTCAGGATGCTAACCCGCGCGTCGTGGTTTGCGACCCGCACTCCGAACCTGAAATTAGCGCATTATGCAGCACAACCCTGACGCTTGATAGTGAGGGCAATGGCAGCCTGATTGACCAGATGAACGCCGCCCCCGCTGACCCCGAAATCACCCAATGCACTGGCAGCGATCTCGCCGCGATCCTGTATACCTCCGGCACCACGGGGCGCTCCAAGGGGGCGATGCTGACCCATGACAACCTTGCATGGAACGCGCTTGTGCTGCACCAATATTGGCAGTGGCAACCCGATGACGTGCTGCTGCACGCGCTGCCGATCTTTCACGTCCACGGGCTGTTCGTTGCCCTGCATTGCGCACTGCTGAACGCAAGCAAAGTGATCTTTCACGACACCTTCAACACCGACAACATCATTGCAGCTCTGCCCGATACCACCGTTCTGATGGGCGTGCCCACCTTCTATACCCGCCTGCTGGACGCCGCAGACTTCAACGTCGAAACTTGTAAAAACATGCGCCTGTTCATCTCGGGGTCGGCCCCGCTGCTGCCTGAAACCTTCGCCAGATTTGAACATCGTAGCGGCCACACCATTCTGGAACGCTATGGCATGACCGAGGCCGGCATGATCACCTCGAACCCTTACGTCGGCCAGCGTATTGCCGGCACCGTCGGTGCAGCCTTGCCCAGTGTCACTGCCCGCGTTGCCGATGCAGAAGGCAATGAAATCCCGCGTGGCGAGGTTGGTATCCTTGAAATCAAAGGCCCTAATATCTTTGCAGGTTACTGGCAAATGCCGCAAAAAACCGCCGAGGAATTTCGCCCCGACGGGTTTTTCATTACCGGCGATATGGCCACGATGGACACAGACGGGCGCATTGCCATCGTTGGCCGCGCCAAGGATCTGGTGATCACCGGCGGCTATAATGTTTATCCAAAAGAGGTGGAACTGGTCATTGATGCAATATCAGGCGTCAAGGAAAGCGCCGTAATCGGCCTGCCCCATCCCGATCTAGGAGAAGCCGTAACAGCGGTTGTCGTTCTGGATGGGGATGCGGCGATCACCGAGGCTGAAATCATCGCCGACCTTGCCGGATCACTGGCAAAATTCAAGCAGCCTAAGCGAGTTATATTCATCCCTGAATTGCCCCGCAACACGATGGGTAAGGTGCAGAAAAAAGCACTGCACGAAACCTATGCCGATCTTTATCAGCCCTTAAAAAAATAAATTCCAAGGATTGACGCCGCACGTCCGTCTAACCAATTGTGATGCGCATGGAAACCACAGACGAAACCTTGGCCCAAGCGGCGGCAGATGGTGATCGCGATTCATTTTCGCTTTTGCTACAGCGCAACTATGACCGCCTGTTCGGCCTGTGTTTTCGTTTGACCGGAACCCGTGCGGACGCCGAGGATCTGACGCAAGACATCTGCGCCGCCCTGCCCGCCAAACTGGGCAGTTATAAACGACAGGCACGGTTCTCGACATGGCTGTATCGCGTCGCGGTGAATGCAGCACACGACAGGCGGCGGCGCTTTGCCACCCATGCCCGCGCCGCCGATGGCTGGGGCGATTGGGAGGTGAACCGCGTGGCCACCAACAAGGAAACCCAAGACGGGATGGATTGGTTAACCCAAGCCATGTCCAGCTTGTCACAAGAGTTGCGCGACACGCTGGCGCTGACGTTAGAGGACGAGATGACACACCGTGAAGCAGGCGAGGTTCTGGGCGTGTCCGAGGGAACAATTAGCTGGCGCATGGCCGAGGTGAAAAAGCACCTGCGCGTGATGCACCAAGAGGAGCAAAAGGCATGAGTGATGATCTGACGCACCTGAAAGACGCAATGCGTTCGGCAACGCCCGAGCCGTCCAAAAAGGATGCCGATCTGGCGCTTGCGATGAAAAATTTTGATGATATGCAAAATTCTCGCCAAGGATCGGCGAACGAAGCCCGTCTTACTCCTGATCACCCGACAATAACGTCGCGGTTTACATCAGGAGTAATTCATATGTTTCATTCCCTAACCACCCGCGGCGCATTGGCTGCAACCACCTCAATCACCGCCGTTGGCATCGGTATCTTTTTCTATGCGCAGCAAGGCAACATCCGCTTTGATCTGCCAAAACCGGATACCGTGGTGGCCGAGGTTCCTGTGGATGAGACACTGCGTAAGGATTCTGTTGAAACGGTCGTGGAAGCCGCTCCTGTCGCTGAAGCACCCGCTACAGCACAGATCGATACACGGCGAACACGCGAAGCCGACGAGCTTGGCAAAGAAGAAGGCTTTGCTGCCGGTGCTAGCACTGCACCAGAAGCCGAAGCGGACGGCATAAAGGCCGAAATCGCCCCGCCTGCGGCCCCCGTAATCTCCCGTCTATCGCCCCCCTCTCCTACTCTCGGCATTGTTTCCCCCATGCCCGACGACACAGTTATTGTAGCCGAACCCAACACCGAAGCCTTCGCCAACGCCGATGCTAACCCCGTCAAAATCACCACAGACTCCCCCGTCTCGACCTTCTCGATTGATGTCGATACCGCGTCCTATTCGGTGATGCGCTCCTCGCTGATGAACGGCTACCTGCCCGATGCGCAATCCGTGCGGATCGAGGAAATGATCAACTATTTCCCCTATGATTACCCCGCGCCAGACGCAAACGAGGCCCCGTTCAAACCCACCGTCACCGTGTTCCCGACCCCGTGGAACGCAGGCACACAACTGGTGCACATCGGCATTCAGGGCACCATGCCTGCGCTGGAGGATCGCCCACCACTGAACCTTGTGTTTCTGATCGACACATCGGGATCAATGGCGACGCCCAACAAACTGCCGCTGTTGATCCAGAGCTTCCGCCTGATGCTGTCCGAACTGCATGATGATGACGAAGTGTCCATCGTCACCTATGCAGGCAGCGCTGGTCAGGTTTTGAAACCAACCAAAGTGTCAAACAAAATCGCAATCATGGCCGCCTTGATGCGTCTTGATGCGGGCGGCTCAACCGCCG
The DNA here is from genome assembly GCF_056498605.1 of Profundibacter sp. NCBI lineage: Bacteria > Pseudomonadati > Pseudomonadota > Alphaproteobacteria > Rhodobacterales > Paracoccaceae > Profundibacter > Profundibacter sp. Next base: position 47 of record NZ_JBSMEZ010000114.1, on the reverse strand, counting down.
GTCAGCAAGGGTTGCAACAAGCCTATGCAGTGGCCGAAGAAATGCGC
>NZ_JBSMEZ010000113.1:0-6664 GCF_056498605.1 Profundibacter sp. | reverse complement strand
CGTTATCAGCCAAAAGAAGAGCAGGCAGCAGATACGCAACAGCAACCGGTGCGCAAGATCGGTTATGTGGCGCATCGTCTGGACGATCAGCAAACCACACCGGCACCCAAATCCGATGCAAAACCCGCCGCCTTTACGATCACCGACTGGGCCAGCTTCTAATCACAGATTGCAAATTGTGCTGCGCCCGCTAGGCTTTGGCCTATGTCCGGTCCCGTATCCACAATCCGCAACCTAGGCCCCGCCTCTGACGCTGTGTACGCACGTGCAGGCATTCATACGGCAGATCAGTTGCGCGATCTTGGCCCCGATGCAGCCTATGCAAAATTGCTGCAATCCGGCTCCAAACCCCATTTTATAGCTTACTACGCCATGGTTATGGGCCTGCAAGGGCGTCCGTGGAACGATTGTCAGGGCGATGAGAAGGTCGCATTACGAGCGCGGTTTGACGCGCTAAAGAGCAGCGGGCATGACAAAGGCCGCTCCGAATTGGAAGCGGCCCTTGATATGATCGGTGTTATAGAACGGAAAGCTTAGCCAACCAGTTCAAGGCCCGAGAAGAAGAACGCGATTTCTTCGGCAGCTGTTTCTGGCGCGTCTGATCCATGAACCGAGTTTTCGCCAATTGACAGCGCGAATTCTTTACGGATTGTGCCAGCGTCTGCGTCGGCTGGATTGGTTGCGCCCATAACCTCGCGGTTTTTCGCAATCGCGTCTTCGCCTTCCAGAACCTGCACAACGATCGGCTCGGAAATCATGAATTCGCAAAGTTCGCCAAAAAACGGACGCTCGGAATGCACACCGTAGAATTGTTGCGCTTGGGCCAGCGTTAGCTGGATGCGCTTGCTGGCTACGATCCGCAGGCCTGCGGCTTCGAATTTAGCGACAATTGCGCCGGTCAGGTTGCGTTTGGTGGCGTCGGGTTTGATGATCGAAAATGTGCGCTGAATGGCCATGGTGGTTTCTTTCCTAAATGCGGCAGGCACCCTGCCCGCCACGTGATAATTTCGCCGCCCTGCTAACACGTCAATTGCGCCTTGAAAAGCAGCGATTGACCTTACCCGCGTCATAGGCCAAACCGCGCGTCATGTTACGCATCAATGATCTGAATTTCGCCATCCAGGGCCGCCCCCTGTTTGAAAGCGCCAGCGCCACCATCCCGACAGGCCACAAAGTGGGCCTGATCGGACGCAATGGCGCGGGTAAAACCACGTTGTTTAACCTGATCCGTGGTGATCTGCCGTCGGAAACCGGCACCATTACCCTGCCCGCTCGCGCCCGCATCGGCGGTGTGAGCCAGGAAGTGCCGGGCAATGAGGTGTCGCTGATCGACACAGTGCTGGCGGCTGACACCGAACGCGCCGCATTGATGGCTGAATCCGAAACCGCGACCGATGCACACCGGATTGCCGAAATCCACACCCGCCTTGCCGATATTGACGCCTATTCCGCCGAGGCCCGCGCCTCCTCCATCCTCAAAGGGCTTGGCTTTGATGGGGACGAGCAGAAAATGCCCTGTTCCGCCTTTTCCGGTGGCTGGCGGATGCGGGTCGCGCTGGCGGCAGTGCTGTTTAGCGAGCCGGATTACCTGCTGCTGGATGAGCCGACCAACTATCTGGATCTTGAAGGCTCGCTTTGGCTCGAGGCGTATCTGGTGAAATACCCCCATACCGTGCTGATCATTTCGCATGACCGCGAGTTGTTAAACCGTGCGGTTGGCGCGATCCTGCATCTAGAGAACAAGTCCCTTACGCTTTACTCCGGCCCTTACGACCAATTCGTGCGCCAACGCAAAGCCCAACGTGAAGTGCAGGCGGCTGCGGCCAAAAAACAAGAGCTGCACCGCGCCCATTTGCAAAGCTTTGTTGACCGTTTCAAGGCCAAAGCCTCAAAAGCCAAGCAGGCCCAATCCCGTGTGAAAATGCTGGAAAAAATGGAAACCATCCGTGCGCCCGAAGATGCGGCGCGCACGGTGTTTAGCTTCCCCGAACCCGAGGAGCTGTCGCCACCGATTATTTCCTGCGAAGGCGTGTCAGTCGGGTATGATGGCAAAGCGGTTCTGAAGAACCTCAACTTGCGGATCGATCAGGATGATCGCATCGCGTTGCTGGGTAAGAATGGTCAAGGAAAATCCACACTTGCCAAGTTGTTATCAGACAGACTTAAACCAATGTCAGGCCAAATGACCACTTCACGCAAGTTGCGTATCGGGTTCTTTGCCCAGCACCAAGTTGACGAATTATACGTCGATGAAACCCCGCTACAGCACCTATTCCGCGAGCGCCCGAACGAGGGTCAGGCCAAGTTGCGGGCGCGTCTTGCGGGCTTTGGTCTGGGTGCGGATCAGGCGGAAACCGAAGTCGGGCGTCTGTCTGGCGGTCAAAAGGCGCGGCTATCGCTGTTGCTGGCCACCCTGCCAGCACCGCATTTGCTGATTTTGGATGAGCCGACGAACCACCTTGATATCGAAAGCCGCGAGGCGCTGGTCGAGGCGCTGACCGCCTATTCCGGTGCTGTGATCCTGATCAGCCACGATATGCATTTGCTGTCGATGGTGGCGGACCGGTTGTGGTTGGTGAAAGATGGCAGCGTTTCGGTGTGGGAAGAGGATTTGCAGGCCTACCGCAAAGATTTGCTAACCAAAGACGCACCCGCCAAGCCCAAGAAAGCCAAAGCCGCGCCCAAACGGGCCAGCCGCGATCAAATCCTTGCCTTGCGCGCTGATGTTCGAAAATGCGAGGAACGGGTCGGCAAACTGAATGATATGCGCGATAAACTGGCCAAAAAGCTGGCTGATCCCGCGCTCTATGACGAAGATGCGGGTAATCAGGCTGAACCTTGGCAGCGCAAGTATTCAGAGGTGATGAACGCGCTGGATCGGGCCGATGAGATGTGGATGAAAGCGCTGGAAAAACTGGAAAAGGCCCAGAAATGAGCATGTCGCAGTTGAATATCCCGATGTTGTTGATTCGAGACACACTCTAAGTGGATCAAGCCGCCATCATAACTGCTTTTATCACCCTGTTCGTGATTATCGACCCAATCGGGTTAGCGCCCTTGTTTGTGGCCCTGACCAAAGGCGAGGACACAGCGCACAGGCGCAGCATTGCCATCCGTGCCACCGTCATTGCTGGCGGTTTGCTGGTGCTGTTCGGGCTGTTTGGCGAGGCGGTGTTGGGGTTCGCAGGCATTTCCATGCCCGCCTTTCGCATTGCTGGCGGCATCCTGCTGTTTTTAACGGCGCTGGATATGCTGTTTGAGCGGCGCAGCAAGCGGCGCAAAGGTCAAGCCAGTTCTGAAAACGACCCCTCGGTGTTTCCGCTGGCCACCCCGCTGATTGCTGGCCCCGGGTCTATCGCCACCATGATCCTGCTGACCGGAGAAGCGGGCGGCGACTGGGCGTTGATCGGCGCTGTGATGCTGGTTTTGCTGGCGGTTTTGCTGCTGGTCCTGCTGTTTTTCCTGTCCGCAGGGCTGCTGGAACGCGCGTTAGGCGATACCGGCACCAATGTGGTGAGCCGCCTGTTGGGGATGCTTTTGGCCGCCCTATCTGTGCAATTCGTTATCGACGGCATCACAGCAATCAACTGGCTTGGCGGATAGGCTATTCGTGCCTATATCTAGAGCAACGAAAGGCGCGCGTGATGAATTCAGATAACTTTGCACAGTTGATTTACCTTGTCCTGCTGGGCAGCGTCATTGCCGGATGGTTCTTTATCGACAAACGCAAAAACCTGGGGAAAACCGCACAACAGGCCGCCGTTTGGGCGCTGATTTTTGTCGGGGTGATCGCGGCGATCGGGCTGTGGTCGGATATCCGCGACAATGTTGCCCCCAGCCAGTCCTATATCGACGGGATGGCCACGGTCGAAGTGCCGCGATCCGGCGATGGGCATTATTATCTAACGCTGGATATCGACGGAACAGACGTGGAATTTGTCATCGACACGGGGGCGTCCGATGTGGTGCTGACCAAGGCCGATGCAATGCGGGTCGGGATTGATGTTGAAAACCTGTTTTTCGGTGACATTGCCAACACCGCCAATGGCGAAGTGCGCACAGCGCGGGTCCGGTTGCAAAACGTGCGGCTGGGCGAGATTGTGGATCTGTCTGTTGGTGCCTCTGTGAACGAGGGGGAAATGGACACATCGCTGTTGGGGATGACCTATTTGCAGCGCTACAGCAAGATCGAGATCGGCGGCGGCAAGATGGTGCTGCGGCGCTAAAAATTTCTTTACCTGCGGCGCGGAGTTTGAGCCGTCATGGAAACACTCTGGGGGAGAGTTTCAGGTGAAAAACGGGCGGCGCCCATGGAACGAAATGGGCCTAGCGTTCGGCCTTCTTTTCCCAGTTGCCGTTTTCTTGTGACCAGTATTGCGCCGAACATCCTGCCTCGGTCAGGGATTTCCATTGGGCACGGGCGCGGGTCAGGGCCGCGTCGTCATTGCCATCGAACAGGATGCTAACCCGCTCCATTTTATTGACCTCCTCAACGGATACATCCGCCCCATCAACGGCCAGAACACAGGTTGCATCATTGGCGCAAATGGCTTCGGTGGTCAGCAAAACTGGCTGTGCCGCATCATGTTCTCCGCCCGCTAACCCATGCGGCAAAAACCCGTCATCACGCCCCAGCCACAGTTTTTCGTCCAGCCATTTCAGACGGTTATCATCTGTTCCGCGCACCACAATCCGCCAACCGGCACCGATGGATTTCTCCAGCAACATCGGCAGCACGGCTTCCAGCGGCGCGCGAGTCAGGTGGTAGAAATAGGCAGCGCCCATTAGACCTCCTGCATGTCGCGGATCAGACGATCCAGCGCCATCACGCCCCAGCCAGTCGCGCCTTTGGGCGCAAGAGTAGATTCGGTTTTCAGCAAGGCGGTGCCGGCGATATCCAGATGGATCCACGGCATTTCATCCGGCACGAACCGTTGCAGGAATTTCGCCGCGGTGATTGATCCGGCGGGTCGTCCGCCTGTGTTTTTCATATCGGCAATGCGGGAATCGATCAGTTTGTCATAGCTCGCGTCCAGCGGCAGACGCCAGGCCCCCTCGCCTTCGGTTTTTGCGGCCTTCAGAAATGCGTTACATAGGGCATTATCGTTGGAAAACACGCCGGTGTTGTCATGGCCAAGGCCGATAATCACCGCCCCCGTCAGGGTGGCCAGATTGATAACCCCAGTTGGTTTGAACCGCTCCTGCGCATACCACAAAACGTCCGCCAGCACCAAACGCCCCTCGGCATCCGTGTTGATCACCTCGATGGTGTCACCTTTCATCGAGCGCACCACGTCGCCAGGGCGCGTTGCCTGACCATCCGGCATGTTTTCAACCAGACCGACCAGACCGACAACATTGGCCTTGGACTTGCGCATCGCCAACGTGCGCATCACGCCCGCCACCACGCCAGCCCCGCCCATATCCATGGTCATGTCCTCCATGCCCGCCGCCGGTTTCAGGGAAATACCGCCGGTGTCAAACACCACGCCCTTGCCGACCAGCGCCAATGGGGCCTCGCCCTTTTTGCCGCCGTTCCACTGCATCACCACCACCTTGGAGGGGCTGCGCGAGCCTTGACCGACGGACAGCAAAGCGCCCATGCCCAGCTTTTCCAGCGCGTCTTCCTCAAGGATTTCAACCTCAAGGCCCAACTCGTGCATCGCTGCCAATCGTGCGGCAAAATCGTCTGTTGTCAGGATGTTGGCGGGTTCGTTCACAAGATCGCGGGTGAAAAACACGCCCTCGGCCACCGCCGCCATTGGCCCTGCAATGGCTGCGACCTCTTCGGGTTTGGTTACCATAAATACAGCCGACCCCATCCGGTCGGCTTCTTTCGATTTATGACAGCTGAAATCATAACCGCGCAACGCCAGCCCCAGTGACACCTCGGCCACCTGCGCCAGATTGCCCGCCAGAATGTGCAAATCCGCCGTGCCCGCGGCTTTGGCAATTGCGGCACCTGCCTTGCGGGCCTCATCCGCCTTTGGCCTGCGTTTCAACTTGATCACCTGAACCGCATCACACGCCATACCAGCCGGAAATGCCAGATCACGCGCTTCGGCCACTTTCAATGCTTCAAACGCCTCGGATTCTGCGAACCGTTTCAACGCCCCTTTGCACAAACGGTTCACCCGTCGGGCGCATATATCCAACTGCCCCTCGACCCCCAGAAATACTGTAATACGGCCCGTTGCCGTCGCAATATGATCTAGATCGGTTACTTTGAATTCTATCTGGCGTGGGGTGGTCATGGCGTTCTCCTGTTCAGTCCGTAAAGGCGGGGTTTTGCCATACCTAGCCTTTGACGCCGCCAAACGCCAGATAGCAGTTTAACCCTACATTTTTATCGGCTAGGTTAAGCAAAATTGATAACACCCGGGGGGATGTAACGCGTGGGCAGATTCGACAGATATTTACTGTCGCAACTGATGGTTTTTTTCGGCTTTTTCGCCCTTATTCTGGTGATGGTCTATTGGATCAACCGGGCGGTGTTGCTGTTTGATCAACTGATTGCCGATGGCCAGTCTGCCACGGTATTTCTGGAATTCACCGTGCTGACCTTGCCCAATGTTATTCGCGTAGTGTTGCCGATTGCCGCCTTTGCTGCTGCGGTTTATGCCACCAACCGGCTGAGTTCGGAGAGCGAACTGGTGGTGGTGCA
>NZ_JBSMEZ010000112.1:0-31107 GCF_056498605.1 Profundibacter sp. | reverse complement strand
TAGTTCGCCAACATAGTTTATAAAAAAAGGCGGTGATTTTCACCGCCTTTTTTTTGGTCTGACCATATATTATTTCAACCAACCGACCAGATTATCTTCAATAACTTTGGTCAGAGCCACGATATGTGCGCTGCTGTCATTCAGGCAGGGAATATAAGTGAAACTTTCACCTCCCGCCGTTTCAAAACTTTCAAAAATTTCCTCGTTAATTTCCTCAAGCGTTTCGATGCAATCGGCTGAAAATGCCGGGGCAATGACGGCAATATTCTTCTTACCATTTTTCGCCAGTCGCGCCACCTCTTCTACGGTATAGGGCTGAAGCCATTCTTCAGGCCCGAATTGCGACTGGAACGTGGTTACCAGCTGCCCGTCATCCCACCCCAGACGTTTTTGCAACAGGTGCGACGTCAGTTCGCAGTGCGCCAAATACGGGTCGCCCTCGTCGATATAGCGTTTGGGCATTCCGTGGTAGGAGACGACCAGCAGATCAGGCTGCCTATCCAGCTTCGCGTAGGCTTGCTCGACGGAGTCAGCCAAAGCATCAATATACGCAGGCTCGTTGCAATAGGCAGGCACGGTTCGGGCTGTGGGCTGCTGTTTTTCCTCGCTTAGTGCCTTGAAAAACGCGTCATTCGCCGTAGCGGTCGTGGCACCGGCGTGCTGTGGATATAAGGGGAAGAACAGGATTTTGTCGCAGCCCCCCCGCACCATTTTTTGCACTTTGGATTTCGTCGATGGATTGCCATATCGCATACTGAAATCCACCACTATTTCATCGCCATACCGCTGTGTTAGAGCCTGTTTTAGCTTTGCGGTCTGGTCCTTGGTAATCGTCATCAAAGGGCTTTCATCAGCCTCTTCGTTCCAGATAGATTTATAGGCTTTGCCAGAACTGAATGGTCGCTTGCTCAGGATGATCAGTTGCAATAGCGGCTGCCATTTCCATGACGGGTAATCAATCACCCGTTTGTCTGACAGGAATTCACTTAGATAGCGGCGCATCGACCAGTAATCATACCCATCAGGGGTGCCAAGGTTGGCAATCAATACGCCAACTTTACTAGCGGATTTTTGGTCTGGGTTTGTCATTGGTGTCTTCCTGAATTCTCTGTGCAGAGATAAGGGATAGCGGGTTTTACCACAGGGTTAAATGCGCTTCTTTGGCGCGGTATCGGGCAGAGGCTGTTCGTTGGTGTTTAATGCATCAGCCAGTCGCGTGGTGGCCGACCCGGGGCGCAGCGGTTTTGGCTGGCTTTCATCGGGTGCCCATCCGGTCAGGAATATCATCTCGAAAGTAGCCGGGATGCGCCCATCTTTGGTACTGAACGCTTTGGCATAAACCGCGCCTGCTTTGGTGAATAAATGGCGTGGTGATGTGACCCTACGGCGCTGGGTCAAGGCATTGCTTTCGCCCATCGCCCGTAAATCGCGCAGCAAGCGGCCCATATCCGCATAGGTCACCGTTTTTTTCATGGTATCAGCCACTGGCATGGCAAAGCCCGCCCGCTGTAATAACGCCCCCAGATCACGGATTTCGCCCATTGGTGCTACTCGGGGCGACAGGCCATCGGTTATCGCCACTTCCGCTTCGGCCAATGCCACCCGTAATTCGGTCAATGTTTCTCCGCCAAAGCACGCGCCGAGAAACAGCCCATCCGGCTTTAATGCCTGTCGACATTGAATCAGCTGCCCCACAGGATCATTCGCCCAATGGAGTGACATTGAGTGGATTACCAGATCATATGATTCGGGTTTAAGCGCTAAAACCTCGTCATCTGCCACAATCTTGGCTTTTGGCAGCAAATTTTGCCAAATTTTCGGGAAAGGCGTTACAATTGCGACGGATGTAAATGGTCTGTTAACCTCGTTCAGTCTTTCATTGATCTCAAGCACTGCTTCTTCTTGCAAGAACATCGCGGGATCGCTGGACCGCAGCGCACGGGCACGAAAACGTTCTAGTGCTGGGCGATCGGTTAACAGGGGGTGCTTTTGCATCTGCGATCCTTTGGCTGCGGGCAATCTAAAAGGAACGACACAAAATGCAATCACCACTTCACCTGATTTACCCGTCGCAGTGCATGTCATGCCGTGATTTGGTTGAAGGTGACAATGCACTTTGTGGTAAATGCTGGCGTGACACGCCGTTCATAGCAGGGCTGGCTTGCGATAAATGCGGCACGCCGTTGCTGGGTGATGACGCTGGCGAAAGCATTCTTTGTGATGATTGCATGACCATTGCGCGGCCCTGGGCCAAGGGGCGAGCGGCGCTGCTTTATAAGGATAATGGTCGTAAATTGGTGCTGGCGCTAAAACATGGTGACCGGCTTGACATTGCCATACCTGCTGGCCAATGGATGGCACAGGTTGCCACCCCGCTTGTTGGATCAAATATGTTGATCGCGCCCGTCCCGTTACACTGGATGCGATTGCTGAAACGGCGGTATAACCAATCGGCTTTGCTTGCCAAAAACCTGGCCAAGGCGCTGGATCAATCCTACTGCCCTGATCTGCTGGTTCGTAGCAAACGCACGCGGTCACTTGATGGTCTGGGCCGTGATGCGCGGTTTCAGATGTTGGCGGATAGCATTTCTGCCAATCCGAAACGCCGCCACCGTCTGATTGGCCGCCCGATCCTGCTGGTTGATGATGTGATGACATCCGGCGCAACCCTTGCTGCCTGTGCCGAGGCATGTCTGGCTGCAGGTGCCAAAGATGTTTTCACCGTGACGCTGGCGCGCGTTGCGAAGGATGCATAAATCCCTATAGTCCGGCGAAACAATAGGGATTTGGAAATGCAAACAGTTGAAATTTACACCTCGCCCTTTTGCGGGTTTTGCGTGGCGGCCAAACGGTTGCTGAAAAGCAAAGGCGTGGAGTTCACCGAATATAACGTCGCAATGAACGCTACCAAGCGTCAAGAAATGATGAGCCGCGCAAACGGCGGCCATACCGTGCCGCAAATATTTATCGGCGACAATCATGTTGGTGGTTGTGATGAACTGCACGCGCTGGAACGTGCGGGCAACCTTGATACAATGCGGGCGGGATAGGAAATGAAAGCGGCTCTAATCCAGCTAAATTCATCTGATCAGCCTGAGGACAACATTCTGCAGATTGTTGAGTATATGCGACAAGCTGCTGGTTTTGGCGCTGGATTTCTGCTGACGCCAGAAGTGACAAATTGCGTTTCTGACAGCCGCGTTCATCAGCAATCGGTGCTGTGCCGTGAGGATGATGACCCAACCCTTGCCACCCTACAGGCCGAGGCAAAGGCGCTGGGCGTCTGGTTGCTGATCGGCTCGCTAGCATTGAAAACCAATGATGCGGATGGACGATTCGCCAATCGATCGTTCATGATATCGCCTAAGGGCGCGATTGTGGCCCGATATGATAAAATCCACATGTTTGATGTCGAGATCAGCAAAACCGAAACCTACCGTGAATCTGCAGGCTATCGGCCGGGGAAACAGGCGGTGATTGCCGATACTGCTTTTGCCAAAGTGGGTATGACCATTTGTTATGACGTCCGGTTTCCGTACCTGCACCGCACGTTAGCCCAACATGGTGCGCAAATCCTGACCGGACCTGCGGCCTTTTCCCCCGTTTCGGGGGCTGCCCATTGGGAAACGCTGCTTCGGGCGCGGGCGATTGAAACTGGGTGCTATGTTTTTGCCCCCGCCCAATGCGGGCCACATTCTGCCACCACGGGGCGGTCACGCGACACATACGGCCATTCCCTAGCGGTGTCGCCTTGGGGCGAAGTTTTGGCGGATGGCGGCACAAAGTCGGGCCTAACGTTGGTTGATTTCGATTTATCAGAGGTTGGCGCGGCGCGGCGCAAAATCCCGTCCTTGTCTCATGACCGCAATTATGGTGCGCCGGAATGAGTGATGCGAATGACCCCCTTGCTGTAGCATTGTTCAGTGAAATTTTCATGGCAGATCAGCTGGCGCGCAATCGGCTATCCAAAGCCTTGCCAAAAGGGATGGAGCTGTCACATTTTTCGGTATTAAACCACTTGGCGACGGCAAATACAGAACGATCCCCGGCCCAACTTGCCAAAGCGTTTCACGTCACACGCGGGGCGATGACCAATACATTGAACAAACTGGAGTGGGCAGGTCATGTCCACATCCGCCCCGATTGGGATGATGCGCGGCGCAAGCATGTTACAATCAGCCCATCAGGGCGCGTGGCACGCGAAGCGGCATTGAATGCGATAACCCCAATCATCGCAAAAGTGGTTGAAAAAATCGGCCCGGAAAAGGTGCGTAGTGCTTTGCCGGTTTTGCGTGAATTACGCGAACAAATGGATGAAAATGACTAGCGCTTGACGCTTGACGTCACATAGTTCACCGACAAATCCCGATCCGATAATGACCATGACCATGCAATCGGGTTAAACACGAATCCACTGCGATTAACAGGCTCTAATCCGGCGGTTTTGATCAAATCATACAGTTCATCCGGCGTGATAAACTTGCGCCATTCATGCGTTCCTTTGGGCAGCCAACGCATAATATGTTCGGCGCCGATAATGGCCACAGCATAACTTTTAGGATTGCGGTTCAGGGTTGAGCAGATCATCAAACCACCTGATTTCAGCAATTGCTGGCAGGCCGTTAGATAGGCCAGCGGGTCAGAGACATGCTCGACCACTTCCATGTTCAAAACCACGTCAAACTGCTCGCCCGCCTCGGCCAGCGCTTCGGCTGTGGTGTGCCGGTAATCAATTTCCAGTCCCTGCTGGTCCGCATGAACCTGCGCCACAGGAATGTTTCCCTCGGCAGCATCCGCCCCCACCACAGTTGCACCCAGCCGCGCCATTGGTTCCGACAACAGACCACCGCCACAGCCAATATCCAGCAGGCGAAGCCCATCAAACGGCATTGTAGCGGTTAAATCCCGATCAAACTGCACCGCAATCCGCTGCGTGATATAATCCAGCCGACACGGGTTCAGCATGTGTAGCGGCTTGAATTTACCATTCACATCCCACCATTCCGCCGCCATCGCCTCGAATTTGGCAACTTCGGCGGGATCAACTGTTGTTTTCGCGGCTTGCATTCTGAACTCCATATGCTCTTTTGGTGCGGCTCATGTCACTATATAGGACACTCATGGATAAGAACGCAGGTCAAAAAAGCGCATCCCAGTATCTTTTTGCGCAAACAGCACCGTTTAATACGCGGATGCTGGACGTTGGCGATGGACATACCATCTATGTCGAGCAATGCGGCAACCCTGATGGGGTGCCCGTTGTGGTGCTGCATGGTGGCCCCGGCGGCGGGTGTAGTCCCGCGATGCGCCGTTATTTTGATCCGGCTGTCTATCGTATTATCCTGTTTGATCAGCGCGGGTGCGGGCGCTCCAAGCCACACGCGTCGATCGAGGCGAATACAACATGGCATCTGGTTGCCGATATCGAGCGGATCCGCGCAGCGCTTGATATTGATCGCTGGATTGTTTTTGGCGGTAGCTGGGGTGCGACGCTGTCGCTAACTTATGCTCTAACCCACCCTGATCGTGCCGCATATCTGGTTTTGCGCGGTGTGTTCCTGATGACACAAGACGAGCTGGATTGGTTCTATGGTGGCGGTGCCGGTAAATTCTGGCCCGACCTGTGGGAAGGTTTTTCCAATATGGTTCCGATAGATGAGCGCGACGATTTGATTGCCGCCTACCATACGCGGCTGTTTTGCGGTGATCGTGATACCGAAGTGCGGTTTGCCCGCGCGTGGTCCGCATGGGAGAATGCGCTGGCCTCGATCCATACTATCGGGGCTGTGGGCCAAACCCCTGCCGATTATGCGCTGGCCTTTGCGCGGCTTGAAAACCACTATTTCGCCAATGCAGGGTTTTTGGAACATGACGGCTGGATATTGAAAAATCTGCCCAGTATTGCCCACATCCCCGCCACGATCATTCAGGGGCGTTATGATATGATTTGCCCGCCGACCTCGGCCTGGAAAGTGGCAAAAGCGATGCCAAAAGCCGAGTTGAAACTGGTGCCGATGTCAGGGCACGCGCTGTCCGAACCTGAAATTACCGCTGCTTTGGTGCATGTCATGAATAAACTGCGGCGCAAGCGGAATATTTTGGGCGAATTGTGAAGGCTGCCTTCAGGTATGCTCTGAATTCTTTTGCGGCTGCTTCCCTAGAATAATCATCGCAAGGATTTCATCGTCGGTCACATCCTCTACGTTTTCAGTGCCAACCAGTTTGCCGTTTTTCATCACACTAACACGGTCACACAATCCCATAACATCGTGGATGTCGTGACTGATCAGAAATATCCCGATGCCTTCGGCCTTTAGCTGTTGAATCAATTCATTGACCATTTCGGTTTCTTGCGGGCCAAGCGCGGCGGTGGGTTCGTCCATAATCAGGATGCGGGCGTTAAAATAGACCGCGCGGGTGATGGCTACCGATTGACGTTGCCCGCCAGATAATGCGCTGACGGGGGATGAGAATTTTTCAAAATTGGGGTTCAGGCGCGCCATGATTTTGCGAGTTTCGGCCTCCATTGCATCATCATCGACAAAGCCAAATTTATTAACCAATTCGCGGCCTAGAAACAGGTTCGAGGCAGCATCAAGATTATCAGCCAGCGCGAGCGTTTGGTAAATCGTTTCGATGTTATATTTACGGGCATCGCGCGGGTTGTTAATATTGGCACGCTTTCCCTCCACATAAATCTCGCCCGCGTCGGCCTTGTATGCCCCTGACAGAACCTTGATCAGGGTGGATTTTCCGGCACCGTTATGGCCCAGCAATCCGACAACCTCGCCGGGGAATAAATCAATGGTCACATCATCGACGGCCTTGACGCCGCCAAAGGCCAACTCGATGTTTCTCATCTCGACCAGTGGGGTTTGTGTTTTCATATTCCGGTCCTCCCCTTATGTGCTGCTGCGACGGCGATAAATAATATCAACCCATACCGCCGACACCAGAACGGCCCCCACAACCATCTGCTGGATTGCAGCGTCAAACCCGATCAGGACCATGCCGGTTTGTAAGGATTGCAAAACCAGTGCGCCAATGATCGCGCCGTAAATCGTGCCGATCCCGCCGGAAAATGACGCGCCGCCTATCACCACGGCCGCGATGACATACAGTTCGTCCAGTGTGCCAAGGCTGTTGGTGGCAGACCCCAGTCGTGCGCTGGCAATAACTGCCGCCAAACCGCAAAGCGTGCCCATTAGTGCAAAAATTTTAACCGTGACCCAGCGGGTGTTAATCCCAGCCAATTCAGCCGCCATCGGGTTTCCACCAATGGCGTAAATGTAACGGCCAAAACGCGTGCGGGTGGTCAGTACCGTCATCATCACCCCCACAGCCATCAGCATTAAAACCGGAATGGCAAAGCCGTGGCTGATGAATATTTCATTCACTGGCGTATCGATGTTATTGGCGGCTGCGTATTGTTTTACGATGCCTTTGGGCCAAGGGTAGGCATTGACCAACAGCACAAAGCCCAGAATAAAACCGCATCCGATAGCGCCCAGAAATGCCTCGGCCCAGATCGGGCGCAGCGGGAATTCAAAGCGCCTGCGTTGGCGGCGCCCCTGCCATAGCAGCGCAATGACAGCCAGACAGGCAACCAGACCCACTATCCAACTTGTTGTTGCTCCGACAGCACCATATGGCCCGCCCCCAAGCAAGGAGAAGGTCGCATCCACCGGTGAAATGGTTTCGCCCCGCGCCAGCAGGAACGAGGCACCGCGCCAGACAAACAGACCACCAAGAGTGACGATGAAAGCAGGGATGCCCAGATAGGCAATCAGGTAGCCATGAAATGCGCCGATTGTAGCCCCGATTAGTAACCCGCAAGCAGCGGCGATAACCCAGATCATCGGGTGGCCCAGCCCGATCAGGTCGGGCAATATCCAGACCTGGATAATCGCCATCGACATGGCGCAAAATCCAAGGATTGATCCAACTGATAGGTCAATATGGCGGGTGACGATCACCAGAACCATGCCTGTTGCCATCACTGCAACCGAAGCGGTTTGCACTGACAGATTCCACAGGTTGCGCGGTGTTAGAAACGCGCCGTAGCCGTTGATCAGCTGTCCGTAAACATGAAATCCGATCCAGATTAAAACCAGTGCGGCTATCATTCCCAACAGGCGTGCATCAATTTCGGTGGCACGCAAGAACCGCGTGAAAGCCCCATCAGTTTTTGATTTCGCTGTTGGTGTTACCGATTTTGTCACATCGATCTCCTGCAGGTCTGGCGATGTCGGGGTGGGTAAAATAAATCTGCGCCGTACATACACTCGGCGCAGATTGTTATCTTAAGGTAACTTATTCGCAGCCAACAACGCCGGCAACTGCACCTTCGCAAACTTTTTCTTTTGCGATGTGGCCAGCGTCAATCACGACATTGAGATTGGCGGCGCTGATTGGTGTTGGCGCAAGGAAGATCGCGTTCATCTCGACGCCATTTGCCCCGCCAGCCCATGTCACAGCACCTTCAATACCGCCCATATCGGCCCCACCGGCCAGTGCTGATGCAATGTTGCCGGCGGCCGCACCCAATACGCGGGCATCTTTCCAAACCGATGTGTTTTGGGTGCCGCGCGCAACGCGGTTCAGTGCTGCGTGGTCACCGTCTTGGCCGGAAACAGGGATGTTCAGACCTTGGGCCGCTAGTGCAGCAATTGCGCCACCTGCCATACCGTCATTTTCTGACATCACTGCATCGACCTTATTATCGTTGGCCGTCAGGATCTGTTCCATGTTCTTTTGCGCATTGTCTGGCTTCCAGCCATCGGTGAATGCTTCACCAACAATTTTGATGTCGCCCGAATCAACGGATGCGCCGATCACTTCCATCATGCCTTCCAGCAGGAATGCCGCGTTCGGGTCACCCTTGTCGCCCTTGATGATGGCGTAGTTGCCTTTAGGCACAGCCGCGAGAATTGAACGTGCGATCACACGACCAACTTCTTTGTTATCAAAGGTCAGGTAGAAGGCGCGTTTGTCTTCGATCAGGCGATCATAGCCGATCACAGGGATGCCTTCGGCCGCGGCCGCATCTACAGCGGCCCCAACTGAACCTGAGTCAACAGACAGGATCACTAACGCATCAGCGCCTTGGGCGATCAGGCTTTCAACATCTGTCAGCTGCTTGGCAGCGGATGATTGTGCGTCGGCAGAAATATAGGTGTCGCCATTTGCTTCAATGGCGGCTTTCATCGCCGCTTCGTCTGTTTTCCAGCGCTCTTCCTGAAAGTTTGACCAGCTGACGCCGATGATTTGCTCCGCTGCAATGGCGGATGTTGCGATACAGGTGCTGAGCAATGCGCCAGCGATAATTCCAAGTTTCTTCATGTGATCCTCCCAAGGATTTTGTATAGGCACGGGAAAGCCAACAGGATTCGCGTGTCGCTTAAAACTATGCGATATTTTAATTTAGTAATCAAATTAAATAGTGTTATGTTGGTGACTACCGATGTGCTGGAGCGAAAAATGAAGATTGATCGGGTAGATAATAATTCTGGTGGCCGCGAATCCGGCAAGAAAGCGGTGTTCACCGCTATCCGGAAAAATGCGCCTGTTGCGCGTATCGATATCGCGCAGGAAACCGGTTTAAGCCCCGCGACGGTTACCAGTATTACGGCTGAACTGATTGCAAAAGATTTGATTGAAGAAATCCCTGCAGAATATGGTCAAAACATCGCAAAGCGTGGGCGACCGCGGGTTGATCTGCAGTTGCGAAGTCAAGCCCATCTTGTGGCTGGTATGAAACTGTCGAGTAAATCAACAACGGTGGTTATTGTCGATTTTGTCGGCACTACAATCGCTGAGTTCTCAACACCAACACCGGATGCCATTCAATCCGCAGAAAAAACCTGTGCCTTTCTTCGCACGACATTATTTTTGGCGCTAAAAAATGCCGACATGTCCATTCAAGAATTGTCAGGCGTCGGGATTGGTCTGCCCGGGATTGTCGATGCACCCGCTGGAATAATTAGATGGTCGCCGACCTTCACGGCGCAGGATGTGCCACTACAAGACATGTTGCAAACCGCCATCGGGGTTCCGGTGTTCCTTGAAAACGATGCCAATCTGGTAACCTTGGCCGAGCAACGTTTCGGGCTGGGTAAGGACGCAAAAAACTTCATCGTTATCACAATTGAACAGGGTGTCGGCATGGGGATCGTGATTGACGGAAAACTGATCCGCGGTACCCGTGGTGGTGGTGGTGAATTGGGCCACACAAAGGTGCATCTGGATGGTGCGTTATGTCGCTGTGGTCAGCGGGGTTGTCTGGAGGCATATGTCGGTGACTATGCCCTGCTACGCGAAGCAAGCACAACTATGGGGCCGCTTGGTGACGCCACGACGGAACAGAAAATGCAGCATCTGTTTGATGAAGCACGAGCCGGTAACGAGCTGGCGCTATCGATATTCCGCAGGGCAGGGCGCATGTTTGCAATGGGACTGGCGAATGTGGTCAACGTGCTTGCGCCCGAGTTGATTATTCTATCGGGCGAGCGGATGAAATATGACTATCTGTATGATAAGGATGTGATCCAGGGTACGCTGAATTCGATTGTGCAAATGGGCGGCCCGCCGCCGGATGTTCGGGTGCATAAATGGGGTGACCAGATGTGGGCGATGGGGGCTGCAACTTATGCGATCGAAGGTGTCACTGACAGCGTTTTGAATGGGTAGACTGGTATGAAATCGTATCTTGCGGCCATGCTTGTTGTCTTGATCAACACGGCAAGCGCGGCGCAGCCATTGTTTGAAAACCGGACTTCCGCCCTTAGTATTGCCCATCAATATACCGGCGGCTGGGAATATTTTGTTGGTGGCGGTATGGCGACGTTTGACTGTGATGGTGACCAGTTTCCCGAACTGTATATCGCGGGCGGCCAAGGGTCTGCCGTGCTGTTGCGCAACACCACGACATCACGCGGGGCGCCTGTTTCACTAGAGCCTCAAACACCTGAACCACTGGCGCTTACTGCGGTCACCGGTGCTTATCCACTTGATGTTGATAGTGACGGCCAGCTTGATTTATTCATTATGCGTGTGGGCGAAAATAAATTGCTGCGTGGTAGGCCGGATTGTAGATTCACCGAATTTACCGAACTTGGCTTTGATGGCCAAAACCACTGGACCACGGCGTTTTCTGCTACATGGCAAACGGGCCGAACCCTGCCAACCCTGGCCATAGGGAACTATGTAAACCGTGATGATCCGGACGGACCATTTATGGCTTGTGATGAT
Source organism: Profundibacter sp. (assembly GCF_056498605.1). Classification (NCBI taxonomy): domain Bacteria; kingdom Pseudomonadati; phylum Pseudomonadota; class Alphaproteobacteria; order Rhodobacterales; family Paracoccaceae; genus Profundibacter; species Profundibacter sp. The sequence goes on along the minus strand of NZ_JBSMEZ010000112.1, from coordinate 19,857 downwards.
AATTTCCTGATGCAGCCCGCTGATGGCCGCTACAAAACCACACCGCTTTTGCCAGCCTATTGCCCGCTTTCAATGCTGTTCTCGGATTGGGGCCGCCAAGGTCGTGCCGATCTGCGTATCAGCAATGACCGCCACTATTATGTACGTGGCGGGTCTGAACAAATGTGGGCGATGCAGGATGCGCCCCGCCTTTATTCCGAAGCAGACGGTTGGCGTGAATACAGCCTCTGGGGGATGGGCATTGCCAGCCGCGATATTACCGGAGACGGGCGCCCCGAGGTTTTCCTAAGTTCAATGGGGGATCAGAAACTGCAGCTACCTGATTTGACCACAAACGGACCAACCTATCTGAACGCTCCCTATGCACAGGGGGCCACCGCGCAACGCCCCTACACGGGGGGTGATGGCCGTCCGTCTACCGGTTGGCAGATCGAATTTGGCGATGTTGATAATGACGGGCAGGACGATGTGTTCATCGCCAAAGGTAACGTCGAACAGATGCCGGACAGTGCCATGCGTGATCCGAATAACCTGTTGATGCAATCACCCGACGGCAGGTTTACCGAATACGGTCTAACCGCAGGTATTGCCACAATGGACCGTTCACGCGGTGCCTCGTTGGCTGACCTAAACCTTGATGGCCAGCTTGATCTGGCGGTGGTGAACCGCCGCGCTAACGTCGAAATTTACCAAAACACCACCAAAAATTCCGGCAACTGGCTGCTGCTTGATGTGCAGCAAGATGGCACAAACCCGCGTGCAATCGGTGCGTGGGTCGAGCTAGCCGACGGCACCACAACATGGTCACGCGAACTGACTGTTGGGGGAGGTCATGCCAGCGGCAATGCTTCACTCACTCACTTTGGTCTTGGTGATTCCAGTGCTCTACGCCTGCGAATCATCTGGCCTGATGGGGACACATCAGCATGGTCCGATATTTCCACCAACCAGATTCTGCGCATCACACGCAAAGACGATCAGTTAAAAGTTGACCCACTTTAATCTACTGGCAATCCGCTGGGCACACTATCGGGAACTCTAAGTCGCCCGTATAGGCTATCCTCATCTCGTAGCGAAGCCAAGAATGCCAACACCGCACCTACCTCGGCGTCACTCAACCCTACAGGAACCAACTCATTCGCAGCCGCAATCAACGCTATTTCGTCAGGGGAATCCAGTATCGTCCAATCCTGTGCCCCCGCTAACTCTGGCAGGATTACTTGGGTTCGGTCATACCACATCAACCCCGCAACGGGGTCCAGATGGTGGCGCACCACGGCTTCCAATGTCGCATAAGCCCCGTCATGGCCGTATGGGCCGGTCGCGGTGATGTTGCGCAAACTAGGTGTGCGAAAACGGTAGGCATCCGTAGCTAACCCCGTTACCCGCATCCGTCCGACATCGCGGTGATGATTTTCAAATCGTGCGGCTTTGCCCGGCCCGATTTGCGGCATGGCGATAGCGTGAAAATCGTGATCAGTCTGAAACCGCCCCGCGTGGCACGCCGAACATCCAGCTTTGCCATAAAACAAGTCGCGCCCCGTTTCTGCTGTAGTCTCCAACGGCTCGCCCGCCAAATACCGGTCAAACGCACTGTTATCTGCTCGCCATTCATAGGCAATGAAATCCGCGATCAGGTTGGATATATCGGTGAACCTGATATCACGCGGCCCGATCACCGCGTTAAACATCACCCGATATTCCGGCACATCGGCAACTCGACTGGCGATAATATCCCATGCGCCGCCCTGATGTGCCAAAAACCCCTGACGCACAGCCTGGGCTACATCGTTTTCCGAATAATGCCCTGACATTTCATCGCCTGATAGCACTGGAAACATCGCTTGTGCCGATAAAATACCGCTAAACCCTTGCACCATTTCATCGTCCAGCGGGGTGCGGATGCCTGACGGACGCGTGGCATCGACTTGCAGTCGTCCGTCATGAAACAGCGCGGTGAATTCGGAGGCACCCAGATTGAACAGTGCTGGCGCGTTACGTCCGATCCGTTGTTCCGGCATGTTTTCAGGGTCTATGCGCCGATCAGATCCAAGGCCAATACCACCTTCGCCCAAGGCCAGCGAAACCCCGTCGGATGTGCCAAACTTTGGATGGTGACACGTAGCGCAGGACGTATTTTTGTTGCCGCTTAACAAGGGGTCATAAAATAACAGCTGCCCTAGTTTAATCTGCGCATCTGACGCCTGCATAAACACTGCTGGCGCGAACTCTTGTGCTGCCATTACGCCCGACATTGCCAAACCAAACACGCCAGCCCAGATCAATTGTTGATTTAATTTTATCATCGAAATAATATGTGACACTGGAATTATAAAAACGCAAGCGGGGCAAAGCACCATGTATCTCGGCCTTGATCTGGGCACCTCCAGCCTTAAGGGGATGTTGATCGACGCCGATCAAAATACCATCGGTTCGGCTAGTGCCCCGCTAACCGTCACGCGGCCCTATGATGGTTGGAGCGAGCAGGATCCCGATAGCTGGATCGCCGCTGCCGAAGACGTGATCAGCACCCTTACCCACACCTTCCCGAGCGAAATGGCAGGTTTGCATGGCATTGGCCTATCGGGGCAAATGCATGGTGCGACACTGGTTGATAAATTGGGCCACGCCATTCGCCCATGTATCTTGTGGAATGACACACGTAGCCATGTTGAGGCCACTAAATTAGACACTAATCCAGCCTTTCGTGCTCAATCTGGTAATATTGTATTCCCCGGCTTCACCGCACCAAAGCTGCTGTGGTTGCAGCACCGTGAACCCAAAGCGTTTGCTGAAATTGACAAGGTTTTGCTGCCCAAAGACTACCTGCGCCTATGGCTGACGGGTGATGCCATTTCCGATATGTCCGACAGCGCTGGCACCAGTTGGTTGAATGTTGGTAGACGTGACTGGTCAGACGAGTTACTTGCCGCTACCGGCCTGACCCGCTCCCAGATGCCAATGCTAGCCGAGGGGAATGCCCCCGCTGGTCAACTGCGCGATTCCCTTGCGGCCCGCTGGAACCTACCCAAGAGCATCATCGTTGCGGGTGGTGCGGGTGATAACGCAGCGTCGGCCATTGGCATGGGGGTTGTTAAGGGTGATCAGGCGTTTTTATCACTTGGCACATCCGGCGTATTGTTTGCCGCCAATGATTCCTACCTGCCGAAGCCAGAAAGTGCGGTTCATACGTTTTGCCACGCCTTGCCAGACACATGGCACCAGATGGGCGTGATCCTGTCGGCCACGGATTCGTTGGAATGGTATGGTAAAATTACAGGTCGCTCCGCGCAGGAATTAACTGCCGAGCTTGGCCCTGAACTGCACACTCCAACCCGAATACAATTTCTGCCCTATCTGGGTGGCGAACGCACACCGCATAATGACGCTGCCATGCGCGGCGCTTTCCTGAACCTTTCCCACAGTGATGATCGTCCCGCCCTGACACGTGCGGTGCTGAATGGTGTCGCCTTTGCTTTTTGTGATAACCTTGCAGCGCTTCGCAGCACGGGCACCAATATTACCCGCCTGTTGGCTGTAGGTGGCGGAGCACAATCGCACTATTGGCTGGCTGCTATCGCAACCGCTATGAATCTGCCAATCGACATCCCGCAAGATGGTGATTTTGGCGCTGCCTTCGGTGCTGCCCGTTTGGGGCTGATGGCGGCAACAGGTGCCCCTGCATCTGTATGTACCTCCCCCCAAATTTCACAAAGAATAGAGCCTAACAAGGCCCAACTAAATGCATACGCCGATGCTTACCAACATTTCCGCGCGGCCTATCCAGCCTTGAAAGGATTTTAACATGACCGGATTTTTCGGTGACATCACCCAGATTAAATACGAGGGTCCGGACAGCACAAACCCGATGGCCTTTCACCACTATAACGCGGACGAAATCATCATGGGCAAACGGATGCAGGACCACCTGCGTTTTGCTGTGGCCTATTGGCATTCCTTCGCGTGGCCCGGCACCGATCCGTTCGGGGGTGAAACCTTTCAACGCCCTTGGTTTGGGGATGGTATGGAACTGGCCAAATTAAAGGCTGATGTCGCCTTTGAAATGTTCGATATCCTGAATGTGCCGTTCTTTTGTTTTCACGATGCCGATGTGCGGCCCGAAGGCGCAAATTTTGCCGAAAGCACCCGCAACCTTGCTGAAATGGTCGACTATTTTGCCAGCAAAATGGAAACTAGCAAAACACAGCTGCTCTGGGGCACTGCCAATCTGTTTTCCAACCGCCGCTTTATGGCGGGAGCGTCGACCAATCCTGATCCGGATGTGTTTGCCTATTCCGCCGCGACCGTAAAAACCTGCATAGATGCGACCCACAGGTTGGGCGGGCAAAACTATGTGCTGTGGGGTGGGCGCGAGGGGTACGAGACCTTGTTGAACACCAATCTGAAATCGGAACTGGACCATATGGGCCGGTTTTTGAACATGGTGGTTGAGTATAAGCACAAGATCGGATTCAAAGGTGCGATCCTGCTGGAACCCAAACCACAAGAGCCGTCAAAACACCAATATGACTATGACGCGGCCACCTGTTTTGGCTTTATCCAGAAATACGGGCTAGAAGGCGAAGTGCAGCTGAATCTGGAGCAAGGCCACGCCATCCTTGCTGGCCATTCCTTTGAACATGAAATCGCCACGGCCATTGCGCTGGGCGCTTTTGGGTCGATCGACATGAACCGCAATGATTACCAATCCGGCTGGGATACCGACCAGTTTCCCAACAACACACCCGAGGTCGCGCTGGCCTATTACCACATCCTGAAATCCGGCGGGTTTACCACTGGCGGCACCAATTTTGACGCTAAACTGCGGCGCCAATCACTGGATCCTGTTGACCTGATCGCGGCCCATATTGGCGGTATGGATATTTGCGCGCGCGGGCTAAAGGCAGCGGCAGCGATGCTAAAGGATGGCGGGTTGGAAGATGCGCTGACCGAGCGCTACGCAGGTTGGCAAACAGACAGCGCCAAAGATATGCTGAAAAACGCAACGCTTGATAGTATTACCGCCTGGGTTCTGGATCAGGACATAAATCCGCAACCGTGTTCCGGCCGACAGGAAATTCTAGAAAATTATGTGAACAGATTTGTATAATAGGCCTAAATAGGCTCGCAGTGGCGTAAATTTCGCTTGGGACATTAGAGTCCGATCAACCACATATGATATTAATCGTAACAGGATCAGGGCATTGCGTTGACAAAACAGGTACGCTGCGACATCCCATAGGAAAAAAATAACAGGCAAGTTTCGGAGAGTGTGATGCGTATTGCGATGATTGGCACAGGGTATGTCGGACTGGTGTCAGGTGTTTGTTTTTCCGATTTCGGTCATGATGTGATTTGTGTCGACAAAGACCCTGATAAAATTGCCATGCTGGAACGCGGCGAGGTCCCGATTTACGAGCCTGGTCTGGACGAGTTGATGGCCAAAAATGTCAAAGACGGGCGGCTTTCCTTTACTCAAGATCTAATAGCGGCGGTGACTGGTGCCGATGCGGTGTTCATTGCGGTTGGCACGCCAACCCGCCGTGGTGATGGCCATGCCGATCTGACATATGTCTATGCCGCAGCCGAGGAAATTGCGAATGCGATCACCGGTTACACTGTTGTTGTTACCAAATCGACCGTGCCATTGGGCACAAACCGGCAAGTGAAACAGGTAATCCGCAAGACCAACCCCAAGGCCGAATTCGATGTTGCATCCAATCCTGAATTCTTGCGCGAAGGTGCCGCTATTGACGATTTTATGCGCCCCGATCGTGTGGTCGTCGGCCTGCAATCTGATCGCGCCAAGGATGTGATGGACGATATCTATCGCCCGCTTTCGCTGCGTGATTTTCCGGTGATCTATACCGATCTGGAATCAGCCGAGATGATCAAATACGCCGCCAATGCATTTCTGGCGACCAAGATTACTTTCATCAATGAAATCGCCGCCCTGTGCGAACGCACTGGTGCCGATGTGAAACAAGTGGCCAAGGGTATGGGTATGGACGGGCGCATTGGTGATAAATTTCTGCATGCGGGGCCGGGGTATGGTGGTTCGTGTTTTCCAAAAGACACCAGCGCGCTGGCGCGGATGGGGCAAGAGCATGCCATGCCGATGCAGATCACAGAAACAGTGATCAAGGTGAACGACGAAATCAAGCGTCGGATGATCGATAAGGTGATGGACCTGTGTGATGGCACGGTGAACGGCAAAGTTATTGCCATTCTGGGGGTGACCTTCAAACCCAACACCGATGATATGCGCGACGCGCCAGCGTTAACGATTGTGCCGGCCTTGGTTGGTGGAGGGGCTAAAGTGCGCGTTGTTGATCCCCAGGGTCACCGCGAGGCCGCCGAACTGTTGCCCGGCGTGCATTGGCTTGATGATGCCTATAAGGCGGTGAACAATGCCGATGTGGTGGTTTTACTGACCGAATGGAATGAATTTCGCGCACTGGATTTGAAACGCATGGCCAAGAAAATGGCCAAGCCCCGTATGGCTGATTTGCGCAATATCTATAGTGCCAAAGATGCCAAACGCGCCGGTTTCGAAGTCTATGTTTCAATCGGACGAAAAGACATGATCAACAATCTTGATAACTAGAAAAAGGGCTGGTTTTGGATATCCTTGCGATAACATCCATGCGTAATGAGGGACCCCATTGTCTTGAATGGATTGCCCACCATTTGGCTGCAGGTGTCGGCCACTTTTTGATTTACACAAACGATTGTGATGATGGCACTGATCTGATGCTAGATGCGTTGGAAAATGCTGGATTAGTGACGCATATTCGCCAGTCACCCATAGGAAAACGCACTGTGCAATGGCAAGCACTAAAGCATGCTTCGGACCATCCACTGGTGGCCACTGCTGACTGGGTTCTGGTGACGGATTGTGACGAATTTATCAACCTGCGTGCGCCGCTGGGCACATTGCAAGATCTGATCGCAAAACTGCCCAAAGACACCGATGCGGTCGCCATGCCGTGGCGATTGTTTGGCCATTCTGGCCAGATTGAAATGCGTGATGAAATGACGATCCAGCGCTTTACATACGCCGCACCTGTCGACATCCAACTGCCATTGGCCCATTTCTTCAAATCCTTGTTTCGTCCGTCTGCATTCCGTCAAATCGGGGTGCATCGCCCCAAGCGCGCCAAGGACCGTTTGCCGTATTGGGTTGATGGTGGTGGCAACCGCTTGCCAGAGGGTTTCGCCAAAAAGGATGGCCGCATCAATATGTTTGGCATTCCGGTCCGCGCAGATCTGGTGCAGTTAAACCATTACTCACTGCGATCCGCTGAATCCTTTATGGTCAAACGTGCCCGCGGGTTGCCCAACCATATGGAACGTGAAATCGGGCTGGGTTATTGGGCCGAACGGAATTTCAATACGGTTGAGGATAACAGCATCCATCACATGGTTGCGGCGACACAGGTCAAGCTGGATGAGCTGAAGCAAGATAAAACAGTCTCTAATCTGCATACAAAAGCCTTTGAAATACATCAGGCTCGGTTTAACGAAACGATGACCAATCGGGATGATATTCAGCTTTTCTGGCACTTGTCACTAAACGCCAGTAGCCACCCACCGACACCTGCGCTGGCTAGAACCCAGATCAGCCGGATTATAAAGGCCCAGCAATCAGATGGCTAAAGCCGCACAAAAACCCGATGTATTCCTGCGCCGCACCCTGAATGTGCAGCAGAAGGATGACGTTACGTTGCTTGACGTCATCGCGCATCCTGATGGTGAAAACCGCACCATGCAGCTGTTCTTTGCCGCGGGCACCCCGCCGGACAAATTTCGTGCTGGCAAGGGGCTTGAGGTAATGGACATGCGCAGTATTGGTGATGCCCCGATGCTGAATTGTATCGCCAAAGGCAGCAATGGCCCTGTAACGATAAATATTGCTGGCACCACGCTAAAAATAAAATCCGCCCCCCCCGAAACGGACTTGTTTGCGGGGCTGAACGTTGGCTTTGTCATCCGCAATGGGGAATCGATTGAAACCACGCTGGATTGGCTGAACTATCACGTTACCCATCACGGGATGAACGCCGCGCTAATATTGGATCGCGCCAAACCGAACAGCGATAAATCCTACGGCAATCAACTGAAAAACAAAGCGGCCAAGATCAAGGGTTTGAAACGCCTTGTGCTGCTCGGCAGCAAAGCGCCGCTGGGCAAAGCTGATCTGCCCGCTGAATCGCACCCCTTTAATGTGCCGGGAGCACCGGGCAAGGACCGGATGGAAGTTCCGCCGGGGGACGCGTGGAATTCTCCGCTGGGTGAACTCCAGCTGTTTGAACTGGTTCGCGCACGGTTCCTTGACCATGCCCGCGCGGTGATGAACATCGAAATGTATGATCTGGTGGTGATCCGCAAAGGCAAAAACATCTTTGATCGTGCGGTTGCCGCCAGCCAAGGGTGCATTCAGATGGACGGGCACCAGATTTACCCGTGGCGGGTTCGCAATAATAAACCCACGAAATTTGGCGACCATATTTGCCGTCAGTTTGATGCCAAAGGCACACGCCGGCGTTGGTGTATTGCGCCAGCAACCGCCAAGGAAAATGTGGTTTGGCGGCTGATCCGCGTGGTTGGTGCTGTTCCCGCACCGGATGAGGCCGCACCATATTTGCGTTGTATGGCCCTGCGCCACCCGACCGATACTGTGTCCAAAATTGTGCCCAAAACCAGCCTGATCGAAGATGAAAATCTATTGGTGTTGTCAAAAAAGATATTCAACCACAAACCCGTGCGCACCCCCGAAGAAAACGCCGGTCAAAAATGCCGTGAAACCAACCGCACCGCTATTGTCACCACGATGAAAAACGAAGGTCCGTTTATTCTGGAATGGCTGGCTTATCATCGTGCCATCGGGGTTGAGGATTTTCTGGTTTACACTAATGATTGCACGGATGGCACCGACACCATGCTTCAGATGCTACAAGATAAGGGGTTTGTTCAGCATCGCGAAAACCCGTTCAAAACCAGCGGGTTAAAACCACAGCACGCGGCGCTGCAAGCGTCTGATGACGAGCCGATGATTAGAGGCGCCGATTGGTTAATCTGTATGGACGTTGACGAATTCATCAATATTAAATGCGGTGACGGGCGGTTGCCTGACCTCTATAATGCCATCGGTGATGCCAACATGATTTCGATAACCTGGCGGTTGTTTGGCAACAGCGATATTCACCACTTCAAAGACGGCCTGATCATCGAGGATTACGATCTTTGCGCCCATGAACTGATCCGCAAACCACATCAGGCGTGGGGCTTCAAAACCCTGTTTCACAACGTCGGTATTTTCAAAAAGATGGGCGTGCATCGGCCAAAGGGGCTAAAGCCGCAACTGTGGGAAGACATCAATTGGGTCAACGGGTCGGGCAAACCGATGCCCAGCAACATGTATCGCAATGGCTGGCGGTCGACCGCCACGACCTATGGCTATGATCTGGTGCAGTTGAACCATTATGCGGTGCGCTGCGCCGAGAGTTTTCTGGTAAAACGTGACCGTGGGCGGGTGAACCATGTCGACCGTGATCAGGGCATGGCCTATTGGTTCAGGATGAACAACAACGCAATGAAGGAAAATACAATTCAGCGGATGATCCCCGCTGTTCGTGCCGAGTTGGACGCGATGATGGCAGATCCGGAAATTGCCGCCGCGCACAATCATTCCGTCAAAATGCATAGTGATAAAATCAAGGCGCTGAAGGCAGGCGAAAACTATGCTGCGTTCTACAAAGAACTGACCAGCACACGCCTTGAGAAGCTATCCAAAATGCATGCCCATTTCGGGGCGAATATTTTCCTGCTTGGGCCCGAGGTGGTGCCCGATGAAATCGTAAATAAAAACCCCGATGAAGAATTCTTTTTCACGGTCGATAAAGGCGAAACGACTCATTAGTCACAGCGTGGTAACAGAGGGCAGCACATTGTTTCCCTTGCGTTGACAAAACTATCAATAAACGACATATTTTGCGCAATATGGGCACAATTATATCGCAACAACGAATAGGCCAAATGGCTGGCCACATTGAGGAATTTCATGACACTCCCGACAATAGGCACTCTCTGGATCGGTCCTGAACTTAGTTGGCTGGAACAACTGTGCCTGCAATCATTTCTGGATCACGGACATGAGGTGGTTCTTTACACCTATGGCAAGGTTAAAGGCGTGCCAAAGGGTGTGAAAATTGCCGATGCCGATGATGTGCTGCCCAGCAAGAAGATCATCCGCCACGCCCGCACCGGCAGCCCTGCCTATCATGCCGATGTGTTCCGGCTGCATATGCTGAAACAGACCGATTATATCTGGGCTGATACCGATGCGTTTTGTTGCCAGCCTTGGGACATCAAAAAAGGCAAACATTTCCACGGCTGGATTTCCGATAAAACCCCACAGGTGAACAACGGTGTTTTGCGCTTGCCCAAAACCAGTAAAACGCTTGCGGCGATGATCAAATTCACCAGCGATGAATATCCAATTCCACCATGGCTATCAGAGGACAACAAAGCAGAACTGCAAGCCCTGAAAGACAAAGGCGAGGGGATGCATGTTTCCTTGATGCCGTGGGGTGTGTGGGGGCCGGATGCGCTGACATGGTTCCTGAAGGATACTGGTGAAATCAAGCATTCCCAAGACAAGCATGTGATCTATCCGGTGCCGTTTGCTATTGCCGGTGTCACGCTTAACCCCAACCGCCGCGACAAAGCCCGCGCAATGATCAAGGACGACACCCTTTCGATCCATTTCTGGGGTCGCCGGTTTAGAAATATTGCCGCCAAATATGGAGGCGTGCCGCCAGAAGGCTGCTATGTTGCCGAATTGTGCAAACGCCATAAAATAAACCCTGAAAGGACGGCCCATATGATGCAGAAAAAAAACATTGTTGCCCCGATTCGCGACGTGGATTTCTCGATGTTTGATGATGCCGATGTGGCCAACCTGATTTTGCAACGCTCCGAAGTTGGCGATGTCGGGCAGGAAATCCGCGACTGGCTGGATGGCAACGACAAACCATTACAGAAATACGCACAGGAAAATCGCGATGCCATTTTGAACGAAGCTCTGGAGGTTGCGCGCCGCGAATGTGAATTCTTTGTTGAATCCACTGATGATAATAAACCAAAGAAAATTGCTGATATCGGCTGCGGTTACGCCTTTGCCGATTTGTTTCTATATAATCGCTATAAATCCAACATTACCCTGATCGACATCGAGGAAAGCAAAGACCGCCATTTTGGATTTGCTGATTCCGGTTCGGGTTATGCCAGCCTTGATAAAGCGCAGAAATTTCTGACCAAAAACGGTGTGCCCAAAAAGAAAATTACCTTGATCAACCCGAATAAGAAAAAAGTATCAGGCATTGGCAATTTTGATTTGGCTATCAGCCTTGCGTCCTGTGGTTTTCACTATCCGGTCGCAACTTATGATGCGTTCTTTGGCAAACAGGTTTCCAAGGGCGGGGCCGTCGTTCTGGACATTCGCAAAGGGTCGGGCGGGATTGCCGATATGAAATCCTTCGGTGCTGTCGAGGTGCTGGCCAAGCATCAGAAATATTCCACCGTTTTGGCCCGCGTTGATGGTTGATACCAAGACTATTTTGCAAGCGCTCGATCTGGACGAGGTGCCGCGTATTGCCGATATCAACGGTGGTGCGCCCGACCTTGCGATTGCGTTGCATAATCGGTTCGCCAGCAAGATTGACGTGATATGTCTGGACAGCGAAGCCAAGTATATCGAGCCAACCAAAGACATAAGGGGATATCTGAAAAAACTGCAAAAGGCCGGAGTTGAAAAATCTGCAATCAGGCTGGTGACCAAACAGCGGATGTTAAAATCCTATGATGTGATTGCTACAGTTGGCAATTTTGGGTCGCGTTATAAAATCAAGCACATCAAACCATTGCTGGATAAGGCGCTGCATCCGCTTTCGCGTGTGGTGATCGATATAAAAAAGGGCAGTGGCAGCTATCCGTTTCTGAATGATTATGGCGGATGTAATACCCTGTCCAAACCGACCCGCGATGACACCGGTATGGTGGTTATGTCGGTCGAGCCAAAATCAGAACCTGTTGGCGAATGGTCCGTCATTGCGAAAAAGCTGGCGGGTAAAAAGGGGTTCTTTACTGATTGCGGCGAACATTCGTTCCTTTATATCCCGCGCGGTGATACGCTGGTTGTGACCTTTGACAATCTTGATATTGCAATGACCAAACGCGATGATCGTCGCCCGTGGGGCTTTGCCTTTATTGAATCCGAAAACTGGTCAATGCTGGGCGTCATGGCAAACGGTTGGACGTGGTTTCGCGACGGGGCGGTGACTGACGAATTCAATCGCCTTCGTGACAGTGGATTTTTTGACCAATTCAAACGCGTGGTATTTTATGGCGCCTCTATGGGGGGCTATGGCGCTGCGGCCTATTCCGCCGCCGCCAAGGGTTCGACCGTTTTTGTGATCAGCCCGCAATCGACCCTGGATAAGGAAATCGTGCCGTGGGAAATGCGGTATAAAAAGGTCTGGTCGCGTGATTTTTCAGGCGAATATGGCGATGCCTCGATTTCCAGCCAATCATCGGAAAACGTGCACCTGATGTATGATCCCTATGTCGCGCCCGATGCTGGCCATGCAGCACGGTTTACCGGCAAAAACGTCACCCATTGGCGTTGCCCGCTGCTTGGCCACCGGTTGGGGTCTTCCTTGCAGCAAATGGGCATCCTTCAGGAAATTGCCCGCAAATCCATCCTTGGTGAACTTGATCAATTGACATTTTACAAACTCTTGCGCAAACGTCACACATTCCCGCGCTATCAACGGGAACTGGCCAATCTTGCACTGGATCGCAACCGCCCTGAATTGGCGCGCAGGGTTTGCCGTTTTGTGCTGGCACAACGCAAAGACAGGTTTTTCCAGAAAATGCTGGCCCGCATTGCCAATGACTAGCAACAGCTTGAGCCGCCTTTGATAATAGTGATACGTTGGCGCAGGCATGAAACAGACTAGGCAGCAGCAAGAATGCGCACGGATATAAACATCGTCTACCATTTGGGGGCACCCCATACCGATAATGAACTGGTAACATGGTCTTTGCGAAAAGATGCGGCTTTGCTGGCAGAAAATGGCGTCATGCTGCGACGGCCAAAAGAATATAGACCGCTGCTGGACGAAATGATTGCTGAACTAAAAGGCGAAGAACCATCAATCGTTGATCAGGAAAGCCTGCTTGGATCAATTATCAGAAATCAGGAAGTAGACCGACTGATTATGTCGAACAGCAGGTTTCTGGGTGTGCCGGCGTGGATGTTCTACGGCGGTATATTTTATAGAAATGCGGCCAGCAACACTGCAAGAATTCGCGATTTATTTCCTGACAACCCGTGTGAGTTTTTCCTTGGAATATCCAATCTGGCAAATTTTATTCCTGCTGTGTTTACGGCGCAAACCGAAAAGAATTATGAGCAGTTTATAGACAATATGGAACTGGCAAACGTTCGCTGGTCCGACGTTATATCCCGCATTCAAAAGGAAAACCCCGAATGTCCGATCACCGTTTGGTGCAATGAGGATACTCCTATAATATGGCCCACTATTCTGCGTGAAATCGCAGGATTAGACCCGCAAACCCGGCTTAACGGGGAGCTTGATGTTATTCGTGAAATCATGTCGCAGGACGGGATCGATCTGTTGGCCAAATATCTGGATGAACGCCCTGAGCTAAGTGAAATCCAACGCCGCAGGATCAGGGGAATTTTTCTGGAAAAATTCTACGTGGACGAGGCGGTAGAAGAAGAAATAGACCTGCCCGGCTGGACAGAAGATACGGTTGATGCACTGACAGAAATATATGACGATGACATCGAGCGAATAGAGCATTTGCCCGGCGTAAATTTCATATCGCTATAGGCTGGGCCTCGCGTGATTGATTCCCCCTTGCAGACTCACCCGCATTCCCCTATATCCCTCTTAACAGCGGCGCGCTGGCTTCCACCCCCAGCGCCCACCGGAATTTACAACGGGCCGCGCGCCCGTTTTTTTGTGTGTAAGCATTGCAACTGGAATAAAATGACTGACCTGATCGCCAAAGCAGCTATCGACCGAAAACTGGCCGAAATAATCCAACCCGTCATCGAGGGTCTGGGGTACGAGCTGGTGCGCGTGCGGATGCAGGGCGGCAAAACCAAAGCGTTGCAAATTATGGCCGAGCGTCCCGATGGTGGCATCGAGGTTGATGATTGTGCCAAGATTTCGACAGCGGTTTCTGCTATACTGGATGTTGAGGATCCGTTTGAAGACCCCTATGCGCTTGAGGTTTCCAGCCCCGGCATTGACCGCCCGCTGACCCGTTTCAAGGACTTTGATATGTGGAACGGCTACGAGGCCAAAATCGAGACTGATGAGTTGGTCGATGGTCGGCGCCGTTTTAAGGGTGTGCTGGCTGGCACCAATGACGACGAGGTTCTGATCACTATTGCCGAGGGCACAATCGGGCTGAAATTCGATTGGCTGTCTGACGCGAAACTTGTTTTGACGGATGAACTGATTGCCGAAATGTTGCGCCAACGCAAGACGAGCGGCGAGATAAACGAAGATGATTTTGACGATATTGAAACCACTGATACGGACACCTAAGAGGGCTGAAAATGGCTATTACCAGTGCAAACCAACTAGAACTGCTGCAAACCGCCGAGGCGGTCGCACGCGAGAAAATGATCGATCCCGAACTGGTGATCGAAGCGATGGAAGAGAGCCTCGCTCGTGCTGCGAAATCGCGTTACGGCATGGAAATGGACATTCGCGTGTTTATTGACCGCAAGACTGGCAAGGCCACGTTCAAACGGTTCCGCACTGTTGTGGCCGAGGAAGAGCTGGAGAACTACCAAGCCGAGTTCACCATCGACCAAGCTGGCGAATATTTGGATAACCCTTCCATTGGTGACACTTTTGAAGAAGAAGTGCCGCCAGTTGAAATGGGCCGTATCGCCGCGCAATCTGCCAAACAGGTGATCCTGCAAAAAGTACGCGAAGCCGAACGTGACCGTCAGTTCGAAGAGTTTCAGGATCGTGCCGGGACAATCATCAACGGTGTGGTCAAACGCGAGGAATACGGCAATGTTATTGTCGATGTGGGTCGTGGCGAAGCCATCCTGCGCCGCAACGAGAAAATCGGCCGCGAGAGCTATCGCCCGAATGATCGCATCCGTTGCTACATCAAGGAAGTGCGCCGCGAGGTTCGTGGCCCGCAGATTTTCCTATCGCGCACCGACCCGCAATTCATGGCTGAATTGTTCAAAATGGAAGTACCGGAAATCTATGACAACATCATCGAAATCAAGGCTGTTGCCCGTGATCCCGGCTCTCGTGCCAAGATTGCTGTGATCTCCTATGACGGCTCAATCGATCCTGTCGGTGCCTGCGTCGGGATGCGCGGCAGCCGTGTTCAGGCTGTTGTGAATGAACTTCAGGGTGAGAAAATCGACATCATCCCGTGGAACGAAGATGCGCCGACCTTCCTAGTGAATGCGTTGCAGCCCGCCGAAGTGACCAAGGTTGTTCTGGATGAAGAAGCCGAGCGCATCGAAGTTGTTGTGCCTGACGAGCAACTTTCATTGGCCATTGGTCGTCGCGGTCAGAACGTGCGCCTTGCCAGCCAGCTGACCGGTCTGGACATCGACATCCTGACCGAGGCTGAAGAATCAGAGCGTCGCCAGAAAGAATTCACTGAACGCACATCCCTGTTCATGGCCGCCCTTGATGTGGACGAATTCTTCGCGCAGCTACTGGTTGCCGAGGGCTTCACTTCGCTCGAAGAGGTGGCTTACGTCGAGGTTACAGAACTGCTGGTGATCGACGGTGTTGATGATGACACAGCCAGCGAGCTACAGGCGCGGGCACGTGACAATCTGGAAGCCGCCAACAAGCGGGCAATGGACCACGCCCGTGAATTGGGTGTCGAGGACAGTCTGGTTGCATTCGAGGGTCTGACACCCCAAATGCTGGAAGCGCTGGGCGAAGATGGAGTTAAAACACTGGAAGATTTCGCAACTTGTGCGGACTGGGAGTTGTCCGGTGGCTGGACCACAGTGAACGGCGAGCGCGTCAAGGATGACGGCGTGCTTGAAAAATTCGATGTGTCATTGGAAGAAGCGCAAAACATGGTGATGACCGCGCGTATCTCATTGGGCTGGGTTGATCCGGCTGATCTGGTGTCCGAGGAAGACACCGAAGCAGAAGAAGATGGCGAAGCAACACCGGAGACTGAGGTCTGATCTCAGGCCTCAGGATTTGTTGAATGACTCGCGGTGGTCAAAACAAAAATCGGGATGCGTCGGAACGGCGCTGTATCGTCACGGGTGATACACAGCCTAAATGCGGGCTGATCCGATTTGTTGTGGGACCAGATGACCAGATCGTGCCTGACCTGCTGGAAAAACTTCCCGGGCGGGGCATCTGGGTCTCTGCTGATCGCAGCACGCTTGAAACAGCCGTTAAAAAGGGGCTTTTTGCGCGGGGCGCGAAACAGGCCGTAACGGTGCCGGACGGGTTGATTGACGATGTGGAAACCGGCCTTGCGCGGCGTGTTGTTGACCTGATCTCGCTCACCCGCAAAGCGAGCCGCGCGGTGATGGGGTACGAAAAGGTCAAAAGTTGGCTGATGCAGGAACGGGCACGGGTTTTGATACAGGCGAGTGACGGTTCTATTCGTGGCAAAACCAAGTTACGAGCGCCCGACGGAGAAAACGCTTTTATCGGGGTTTTGACCGCTAGCGAATTGGGTTTGGCTTTTGGGCGGGAAAATGTGATACATGGCGCGCTTGCGGCTGGTGGACTCACAAAACGTGTTGTAGAGGAAGCAGCAAAGCTGAAAGGCTTGCGCAGAAATGCTGGTGGAAATGCCACCAAGAAGGGTTTGAGGACCACAGATGAGTGAAAATGACGGCAAAAAGACATTGGGTATCGGCGGCGGTGCCCGCCCCGGGAATGTAAAGCAAAGCTTTAGTCACGGGCGCACAAAGAATGTCGTGGTGGAAACCAAGCGCAAGCGTATTGTTGTGCCCAAACCGGGGATGGCCAAGCCATCTGTGGGCGGTAGCAACAAGGTTGTGAAAAGTGACCCGGCCAAACGTCCCGCAGGTATTTCTGATACTGAAATGGAACGTCGGCTGAAAGCGCTGAAGGTTGCCAAGGCCCGCGAAGTCGAGGATGCCGCAACCCGCAAAGCAGAAGACGATGCGCGTGCTGCCGAGCGTGAGCGCCGCAAGGCGGACGCCGAAGCGAAAGAGCGCGAAGAAAAAGAACGCGAAGAGCGTGTAAAAGCCAAAGCCGAAGACGATGAGCGCAAGCGCACCGAGGCAGCGGCAGCTGTAACGCGCGCCAAAGCTGCAGCGCAGCCCACCGTAGCGGATGCTGGCGTATCGAATGAAGCACCGCGTGGCGGTGGGGCTGGCAAGCCGTCATCGGCCCCTCGCAAGGCCGACCAAGAAGCCCGTGATCGCCAGAACCAGAACAAGGGCGGCAAAGGCCGCGATGATGGCCGCCGCTCTGGCAAATTGACGCTAAATCAGGCGCTGTCTGGTGACCGTGGGCGGCAACGTTCTATGGCTGCGATCAAACGCAAGCAGGAACGTGCACGCCTTAAGGCGATGGGTGGCCCTGTCGAGCATGAAAAAGTGATCCGCGATGTTCAGGTGCCCGAGGCGATTGTGGTTTCCGAACTGGCGAACCGCATGGCTGAACGTGTGGCTGATGTGGTCAAGGCGCTGATGAACATGGGCATGATGGTGACACAAAACCAATCCGTTGATGCCGATACTGCTGAACTGATTGTCGAAGAATTCGGCCACAAGATTGTGCGCGTGTCTGATGCAGATGTTGAGGATGTGATCCACGCGGTTGAAGACAAAGAAGAAGACCTGAAAC
Organism: Profundibacter sp.; assembly: GCF_056498605.1. Classification (NCBI taxonomy): domain Bacteria; kingdom Pseudomonadati; phylum Pseudomonadota; class Alphaproteobacteria; order Rhodobacterales; family Paracoccaceae; genus Profundibacter; species Profundibacter sp. The sequence continues at coordinate 1,921 of NZ_JBSMEZ010000112.1, read as the reverse complement.
CGCGTCCACCAGTCATTACTGTGATGGGCCACGTTGACCACGGTAAAACATCGCTGCTCGATGCAATCCGCAAGGCCAAAGTTGTTGCTGGTGAAGCTGGCGGCATTACGCAGCATATTGGTGCCTATCAGGTAACAACTGATGATGGCCAGCTTCTGACCTTCCTTGATACACCTGGCCACGCCGCGTTTACATCAATGCGGGCCCGTGGGGCGCAGGTGACCGACATCGTTATTCTGGTGGTCGCGGCGGATGACGCTGTGATGCCACAAACCATCGAGGCGATTGCCCACGCCAAAGCGGCGGGTGTGCCGATGATTGTTGCAATCAACAAAATTGACCGCCCCAACGCCAACCCTGACAAAGTGCGCACAGATTTGTTGCAACACGAAGTTATCGTTGAGAAAATGTCAGGCGATGTGCTGGATGTTGAAGTTTCGGCGATTAATGGCACGGGTCTTGATGTCTTGCTTGAAAATATCGGCCTTCAGGCTGAATTGCTTGATCTAAAAGCGAACCCTGATCGCGCCGCATCAGGTGCGGTGATCGAGGCGCAACTGGATGTGGGCCGTGGCCCTGTGGCGACGGTTCTGGTGCAAAACGGCACTTTGCGCCGTGGTGACATCTTTGTTGTCGGCGAGCAATACGGACGTGTTCGTGCGCTGATCAACGACAAGGGTGAGCGTATCGAAGAAGCTGGCCCATCTGTGCCGGTCGAGGTTCTGGGCCTGAATGGTACACCCGAAGCCGGTGATGTTCTGAACGTGGTAGACACCGAAGCACAAGCGCGCGAAATCGCTGAATTCCGCGCACATGCTGCCAAGGAAAAACGCGCCGCTGTCGGGGCTGCGACCACGCTGGAACAGCTGATGGAGAAAGCCAAAGACGACGAGAACGTGGCCGAAATGCCAATTCTGGTTAAGGCCGATGTTCAGGGTTCTGCCGAAGCTATCATTCAGGCGATGGCCAAGATCGGCAACGATGAGGTTCGTGTGCGGGTTCTGCATTCGGGCGTTGGCGCGATCACGGAATCCGATATTGGTCTGGCCGAAGCATCGGGCGCACCTGTATTCGGGTTTAACGTGCGGGCCAATGCGTCAGCACGGCAAACAGCCAACCAAAAAGGCATCGAAATTCGTTATTATTCGGTGATCTATGATCTGGTGGACGATGTGAAAGCGGCGGCGTCTGGCTTGCTAAGCGCCGAAATCCGCGAGAAATTCATCGGCTATGCCAAAATTCAGGAAGTGTTTAAAGTCACCGGTGTTGGCAAGGTGGCTGGTTGTATCGTGACCGAAGGTGTTGCCCGTCGGTCTGCCGGTGTTCGCCTGTTGCGGGATGACATCGTGATCCACGAGGGCACATTGAAAACCCTGAAACGGTTCAAGGACGAAGTGCCCGAGGTTCAGTCCGGTCAGGAATGCGGCATGGCGTTTGAAAAATACGATGATATTCGCGCTGACGATGTGATCGAGATTTTTGAACGTGAAGAAGTTGAACGCTCGCTAGAGTAATCCTTACGAACATTTGATATGAAAAAGGGAAGGCCAATGCCTTCCCTTTTTCTATTGGTATGAGTGATGTTTTCTTTAGGCAGTAACCCGTGAAACAGGGTCACCTTCATAGATTTTCGTACCAACGCGGACAGCAATTTTGCCATCAGATAGATTGCGAACGAAAATACCTTGAACGAAAACACAACTACCGAGCACGATTGTACGTAACATTATCCTAAACCTCCCCAGGTTGAAGCGGACTGTAGATGAACCTTAACAACAAAAAATAATTAATCACCAATTAGGGCCTGTTGACGTTTAGGGATTCCCATTCTGTTTAAGTTCTGATTCAATGTTGCAAACAAAAGGAGAGCAGCTTTGATACGAACGGTTTTAACAGATAATCAATGGACTTTGATTGCCCC
>NZ_JBSMEZ010000111.1:0-5960 GCF_056498605.1 Profundibacter sp. | reverse complement strand
ACGGCCTATTCCCTGAAAACCCCGCAGGATTCGATTGACCTGTATGGCAACTGGGCCACCACCTATGACGAGGATTTCGCGCAGGCGAATGATTATCGCTACCCCGCGCTGATTGCCGAAATGTTCGCGGCGCGGGCGCAGGATAATGCGCCGGTTCTGGATGTGGGGGCTGGCACGGGGCTGGTCGGCGAGGGATTGGCGGCGCAGGGTATCGCGCAGGTTGACGCGCTGGATATATCGCCGGAAATGCTGGCCGTGGCGATGGGCAAGGGGTGTTACCGCGCTGATATCACTGCTGATTTGACGGGCCCGCTGGATATTGCTGACGGGGCTTACGGCGGCATCACCTGTGCGGGCACCTTCACCTTTGGCCATGTCGGGGCTGAGGCGATAGACGAATTGATCCGCATCGGGCGTAGTGGGGCGCTCTATGTGTTGGGGATCAATGCGGGGGTGTATGAGAGTGCGGGGTTCGGTGAAAAGTTCGCCCAGCATGGCGCTGCGATCCGTGATTTCGAGATTTTGGACACGCCGGTTTACGGCAAGGGTGCGCCTGCCGAAATGCAAAAAGCGCGCTCAAGCGTTGCGGTGTTTCGCAAACGGTAGAGCACGCCATTCGGGTTTTGGGTTCAGCTGCTGTGGGACGATTTGAAGCCCAGCTTCTGGAAGAATGATCCAGCGGGGCAAAACCCTGTGAAAGCGGATTGGAACAGGTTCGCCCCGACGAAAACCGTCAGCCAGACGAAATGAGGCGACACATATTTGGTCAGCAACAAGGATGCGATAACCATAAAGCCGGCAAAGGCCAGCACAGCGCGTTCAGAAGACATAGCGAATTCCTTTGAGTTGAGCGGGCACAGTTGTGCCGAGTGGGTGAAAACACATTCGAGAATAGTAATATGTTTAGGGAAATGCAAGAGGGTGTGGTGGAGTGCGGCGAATCGCCCGTTAATACAGGGGTTTTGGGCGGATTGGGGAATATGAATTCCATATGAATTGCATATGACTCCCATATGAGGAAAATCACGGGGTAGTGGGGTTAACGCGGGGAGCGGTGGCTACTATTTGGGAAATTTCGTATTAAGCCAGTCCAATAATTTGCGTTGGTCAGCCGCTGGGGCGCGGCGAACCTGAACAAGAAGTTTATGTAGTGATGGCCTGTCCATTGTAAGATTGGCAGAGCCCTCATTACAGATTGAGCATAGCGCGCGTAGATTGCTGGCTTCATCAGAACCGCCTTGTGATTTATCGATCACATGGCCAATGTGTAGCCGCGTTTTTCTGGTTGGGTCGAATGGATGGGGTTCACCAGCCACCGCGCCGCATTGCTGACATGTAAAGCCATTGCGATCCAAGACATAAGCCCTAGTTTCTTTTGAAATTGCGCGTTCAAATGCTGGCTTGGGCGTTGCAGAATTAAGAATGTATTCACCAGGCTTTAGTTCATTCAGATCATTGTGGGTAAGGATTTGATAGCCTTCTTCGGTGCGCAATTCACGAACACGACGCGCCCATTCGCTAATGTTTCCGGCGACCTCACGCAATTCCGTTGCGGTTAGTTTCTTGCCAATGTTAGCAAGGAAATACTCTCGCAGTCGCGTTCTGGCTCCTTTACGTTTATTCATGTCTTACTCAGCTGCTAATTGCATTGCTACAGGCATTTGGTTTTCAGACGCTCGAATAGCTTTTTTAATCGCTTTTCCAAGCGCATTGGCAACGGGTGGCGGGAAGGCATTTCCGACTTGTCTGTAGGCATTTGTTTTCCGGCCTGTAAATTGCCATGCATCAGGAAACCCTTGTATTCGTGCGACCATATTGACCGTGAGCCGAGGCACCCCTATGAAACCCTTTTCGGGCGCGTCTTCTGCGATTGTCATCCCGTTCACCCCCAGTTCTAGCCAAGCCTTTTTGGCACGTGTTGGCCCCAAATCGGGTCCGCCGTGTTTCTTTGACCCTCCGACAATTGTTGGGGCGATTGTTGAGGCATTTCTTGCCCAATCATCGGCCCCGTTCCAGCCGTTTTCTTTCATTAAATCATGCAATAATCTGCCGACAGGTTCAGCTTTCATTTTGTGGGGTGTTGGGAATGTAAAATGAGACCAATAGTCTGATTTTGCGGCAACGATTGCAACGCGAGGTCTAAGTTGCGACACGCCGTAATCGGATGATTGCAATAGCTTCCATTCGACCTGATATCCCAAGGACTGAAATTCCTGCTTTAGTACTTCGCGGTATTCCTCAAATGCGGGGCCAAGAAAGCCACGCACATTTTCGATTAGGACAAACTTGGGGCCCATTTCTTTGATGAGGCGCAGGGCTTGTGGAAATAGATTTCGTTCATCTTTTTCACCCAGCTGTTTACCTGCAACTGAAAATGGTGGGCAAGGCAGGCCGGCGGCGAACAGATCAATGCCACTATAATTTTGGCCGGATATTTCACCCATGTCGGCCAATATTGCGTTCCATTTTGGCCGGTTTACTTTAAGGGTGTTGATACAATGCGCGTCGTTATCGACCAGTAATTTATGCCTGAAACCTGCTTGCTCCAAACCAAGAGCCTGACCGCCTGCGCCAGCGCAAAATTCAACTGAGGTAAGTGTTCGTGCCATTCGTTTCTCCTTGCGTGAACATACCTTGTTTGTCGTATTATTCAACACTCAGATGAAAAATGTTCTATTTATGTTCCGGCCAGTGCAATCACCCCTGCAGCGACCTGACCCCCAACTCACCCTCTTCGCGTGACTTCATCGCCAGCGTTACCGCGTGGCTGGCCGCAGCCGTGGTGAAATATGGCAAGCCGTCATACAAAGCCACAGAGCGGATTTCGCGGGAGTCCTCAATGGCTTGCGTGCCTTCAGTGGTGTTCATCACCAAGGCGATTTCGCGGTCTTTCATCCGGTCCACGATGTTGGGGCGGCCCTCGTAGACCTTGTTCACGATTTCGCATTCCACCCCGTTTTCAACCAGCCAAGCGCCGGTGCCGCGGGTGGCGATGAGGGTGAAGCCGAGGTCAATCAGCAAATGCGCAGTGCTGGCCATTTCATCCGTTTTGTCCATGTCCTTGATCGAGATGAACACGGCACCTTCTGTTGGCAAAACCACGCCCGCGCCCATTTGCGCCTTTAGGTACGCCAGCGCGAAGGAGCGGTCCCAGCCCATCACTTCGCCGGTCGAGCGCATTTCGGGGCCAAGGATGGTGTCGACACCGGGGAAGCGGGCGAACGGCAGAACCGCCTCTTTGACCGAGAACCACGGCATGTTTGGGTCGGCCAGCGACATCGGGTCGGCAAACGGCAGGGTGGTGTCTGGCGTCGCGCCCTCGGGGTAGGGGGCGCGCAGCGGGAAGTTGGAGAGGGGCTCGCCCGCCATGATCCGCGCGGCGATCGAGGCGATGGCGCTGTCGGTGGCTTTGGCGACAAACGGCACTGTGCGCGAAGCGCGGGGGTTGACCTCGATCAGGTAAACCAGCCCATCTTTGACCGCGAACTGGATGTTCATCAGACCGACTACATTCAGGGCCAAGGCGAGGGCGCGGGTTTGGCGGTGGACCTCTGCGATGATATCCTTTGGCAAGGAATATGGCGGCAGGGAACAGGCGCTATCGCCCGAGTGCACGCCGGCCTCTTCAATGTGTTGCATCAGGCCCGCGACATGCACGTCTTTGCCGTCGCACAGTGCGTCGACGTCCATTTCGATGGCGCCCGATAGGTAGCTGTCGAGCAGCACGGGGCTGTCGCCGGAAACCACCACGGCCTCGGCAATATAGCGTTCCAGATGGGCCATATCGCGCACGATTTCCATGGCGCGGCCACCCAGCACATAAGAGGGGCGGATCACCAGAGGGAAGCCGATTTTTTCGGCGATCTCCAGCGCTTGGGCGTCGGTTGAGGCGATGCCGTTATTGGGCTGCAACAGGCCAAGGTCATTGACCAATGCCTGAAACCGTTCACGGTCTTCGGCCAGATCAATGCTGTCGGGCGTGGTGCCAAGGATCGGGATGCCTGCGGCCTCGAGATCATTGGCGAGTTTGAGCGGGGTTTGGCCGCCGAACTGCACGATCACCCCGTGCAGGGTGCCGTTTTCCTGCTCGACTCGCAGGATTTCCATCACATGTTCAAAGGTGACAGGCTCGAAATACAGTCGATCCGAAGTGTCGTAATCGGTCGACACGGTTTCGGGGTTGCAGTTGATCATGATGGTTTCGTAGCCCTGATCGGTCAGGGCGTAACAGGCGTGGCAACAGCAGTAATCAAATTCGATGCCTTGGCCGATGCGGTTGGGGCCACCGCCAAGGATGACCACTTTTTTCCGGTCACTGGGGCGGGCTTCGCATTCCACGTCGCCCATCGCGGGGGCCTCGTAGGTGGAATACATGTAGGGGGTCTGGGCTTCGAATTCGGCGGCGCAGGTGTCAATGCGTTTGAAGCAGGCGGTGACGCCGGCGGCCAGGCGCGTTTTGCGCACAGAGGTTTCGGACTGGTCTGTCAGGATGGCGAGGCGGGCATCAGAGAAGCCCATCATTTTCAGCGCCCGCAAGCCCGCTTCATCGCTTGGCAAGCCAGCGCTCTTCACGGTTTCCTCGACCTCGACAATCTCGCGGATACGGGCAAGGAACCATGGGTCGAACATGGTGGCAGTATGGATTTCATCGTCCGTCAGCCCGTGGCGCATGGCTTGGGCAATAGTGCGCATCCGGTCGGGGGTTTGGAGGCTGATCGCCTTGATGACGGCAGCTTTATCGGGCGCGCCTTCGATTACCACCTCATCAAATCCGGTGAGGCCAGTTTCCATGCTGGCCAGCGCTTTTTGCAGGCTTTCGTGGATGGTGCGGCCGATCGCCATAGTTTCGCCAACCGATTTCATCGCGGTTGACAGCAGCGGGGCGGAGCCTGCGAATTTCTCGAATGCAAAGCGCGGGATTTTGGTGACGACGTAGTCGATGGTTGGCTCGAAGCTGGCGGGCGTGACCTTGGTGATGTCATTGTCCAACTCGTCCAGCGTGTAGCCGACCGCCAGTTTCGCGGCGATTTTGGCAATCGGGAACCCCGTGGCCTTGGACGCCAGCGCCGAGGAGCGCGATACGCGGGGGTTCATTTCGATCACCACCATGCGCCCATCGGCAGGGTTCACCGCCCATTGCACGTTGGAACCGCCGGTTTCCACGCCGATTTCACGCAGCACGGCGATGGAGGCCGAGCGCATCATCTGGTATTCTTTGTCGGTCAAGGTCAGGGCAGGGGCAACGGTGATACTGTCGCCAGTGTGCACGCCCATCGGATCAACGTTTTCGATGGCGCAGACGATGATGGCGTTGTCGGCGGTGTCGCGCACCACTTCCATTTCGTATTCTTTCCAGCCCAACAGGGATTCATCAATCAGGATTTGCGTGACCGGCGAGGCATCAAGTCCCGTGGTGCAAAAGTGGATGAAATCATCGCGGTTATAGGCCACACCGCCGCCGGTGCCGCCTAACGTGAAGGCGGGGCGGATGATGGCGGGCAGGCCGATGTCATCCAGTGCTGCCATGCAGTCGTCTAGGTTTTCTGCAATGGTGGCGCGGGGATTTTCCAGCCCCAGCCGGTCCATCGCCTCGCGGAACAGCTTGCGATCCTCGGCCATTTCGATGGCTTCACGATTAGCGCCGATCAGCTCGACATTGTATTTTTCCAGAATCCCCATGTCGGCCAGCTCCAACGCCGTGTTCAGGCCGGTTTGACCGCCCATTGTGGGCAACAGCGCATCGGGGCGCTCGTGTTTGATGATTTTGGCAACCATTTCAGCCGTGATCGGCTCGATATAGGTCGCATCGGCCAATTCCGGATCGGTCATGATTGTTGCGGGGTTGGAGTTCACCAAAACAACGCGGTAACCTTCTTCGCGCAGGGCTTTGCAGGCTTGCGCACCGGAATAATCAAACTCGCAGGCTTGTCCGATGATGATCGGACCCGCCCCGATAATCA
>NZ_JBSMEZ010000110.1:0-14443 GCF_056498605.1 Profundibacter sp. | reverse complement strand
TGGCTGCGATGTTCTAGCCCAGGAGCCAGATCACGTTTTGCAGCCCCGTATGAGCGCAATTTGTCAGTGATCATCACCCTTGGTACGCCGTATTGCTTCATCAATTTGCGCATGAACCGCTTGGCAGCTTGCGTATTCCGGCGGCTTTGCACAAGAATTTCCAGCGCGTTTCCGTTCTGATCCACCGCGCGCCACAACCAGTGTTTCTTGCCGCGGATTGAAATTACAACTTCGTCCAGATGCCATTTATCGCCAACCGGTGGCCAGTCACGACGAATCGATTTGGCATACTGTCGACCAAACTTGGTCACCCAAAAGCGAACGGTTTCATGGCTGATAACAATTCCGCGCTCGGTAAGCAGATCCTCTACATCGCGCAGGCTCAAACTGAACCGGAAGTATAGCACACAGCATATTCGATGATTTCGGGCGGAAAGCGGTGACCTTTGAAGCCAGGGGGGTTCTTGCGTTTTGTCATAATAGATGTTTAGAAATGAGAGGTGGACCCGTCAACTTGACGATACCGCGACCAGCATTCTCGAGCAACTCACAACACAAGGAGAAAGCTTCAGACCCCTGTGGCTGCGATGCTCCAACCCCAGAGCCAAGTTCCGTTTTGCAGCACCATTTTGCAGCACCATAGAGCGCAATTTATCCATTGCCGTCAGAGCATTGCAAAGCAATGTCACGAGAGGGGTGATCTTCACTCTCGGCATGTCGTATTGTTTCATCAATTTGCGCATGAAACGCTTAGCCGCTTTCGTATTTCGATGGCTCTGCACAAGAATTTTCAGCGCGTTTCCGTTCTGATCTACCGCACGCCATAGCCAATGCCTCTTGTCGTGAATTTCAATGACAACTTCGTCCAGGTGCCATTTGTCACCAACTGGCGGGCGATCTCGGTGGATCAATTTGGCATACTGGCGACCAAATTTCGATACCCAAAATCTGTGCGCCGCTGTATCGTTTGTTTTTCATTCAAAATCTCCTCAGATATTGAGCCGAAAAAATTCTATTCCTGACACCACTAATTTTCGGGGGGATTATCCTAATATCGCAAACTCAACTTCGCAAAAGATTTGCGACACCACCGTCGCATGCTTTTTGCTACAGAGCATTTACTAGGGCGCCGCGTTTCTGGATAATTTTAGCAGATAGATCGCAGCCGGATTCGAGGGCGGCTTCAATATTGCTGCCTGTCATATAGGCAGCAAGAAAAGCTGCGTTAAATGAATCTCCTGCGGCGGTCGTATCAATGGGATCATGAACCAAGTTGGGAATATGGCTGTATCTGGCGCCATCAAAATCTGCGGCCATAATTCCACCACCGCTGTTCTTCACAACGACCAGTTTTACGCCAAGTGCAAGATACCTTTCGATTGTATCGGTGGGGCCGGTGTCGCCAAAATGGCAGGCTTCGTCATCATAGGAGGGCAGTAAGATATCGGCAACGCTGGCAGCGCGACTGATTTGTTGGCGCATTATGTCTGTGTTTGACCAAAGGGTGGGACGAAGGTTCGAATCAAAAATAATCTGACGACCGTTTTTTCGGGCGCGTGACAGGGCAGTGATCAGATTGTCCCGCCCGCCCTCAGATAATATGGCCATGGTAATACCGGAAAAATAGATCGCTCCGGCTGATTGCATAGCGCTGTTTAACAGGTCGGGGTTGTTGGCTAGACTACGGGCTGCAGAATTGTCCCGCCAATAAGAAAAACTGCGCTCGCCCTTGTCTAGGTGGATCATATACAGGCCCGCCGTTTTCCCATCGATACGCACAATATAGTCTGTCGAAATACCTGCATCCTGAATGAAACCTACCATGCCATCCGACACGGCATCCTTTCCGACACAGGTTAGATACGAGACCTGCCACGATGCAGGGAACATCTGCTTGGCATACCACGCGGTGTTAAATGTATCCCCAGCATAAGCCATTGCATACGTGTCTGCACCTGTCGACGAAAGTTCGACCATACATTCACCAATCGACAGGAACGAATTTCTATGCGGCTTCATGCGTCTTCCTTGGCGAAATAATGTTCGTGTTCCTGCCGTATGCGGGGTAGATCAACTTTGATCCGCGATAAGTGTTTGCGGATTGCCGCCATGGCTTTGTCGCTGTTGCGCGCTTTGAGTGCGCTAAAAAGTTCCTTATGTTCGCTCAGGGCCAATTCGGCACCAAAGGACAATGATAAATAGCGAACACGATCCATATGGGTCTTTTTTTCCTTGATCAGGGTCCAGACGAACCCAACACCGGTCGCATCGCAAATCGCCTTGTGAAAGGCATCATCCAACAGGTGAAACTGGATTTTATCAACGGCTTTAGCTGCAATTTCTTGTTTGTCCAGTAGGAGCGACAGATGTTCCAAGTCGTCCACCCCAAGCGATTTTGCAGCCCCGCGCACCACTTCGGTTTCAAGGGCCGCGCGGATATACATGGCCTGCAAAACCTCGGTGCTGGAGATTTGGCGCACGATTGTCGCGCGCTGTGGCCGGATCAGCAAAAAACCCAGTTGCGACAGGCGAAAGAAGGCCTCGCGCACGGGTTGGCGTGATATGCCCATTTGTTTTGACACTTCGACCTCGGACATTTTGGTGCCCGGCGGCAATGCAAAGGTCAAAATCTGCTCGTGAAGGGAATCAAACACCTGCTCGGCGACCGACGTGGCGCGCAGCGGCGCGATTGACTGAATTTGCATTTCTTCGGCCATAGGCCCTCCGTTGACATATCTAGCATACTAGCATACCAGTTATCTTGTCACGCAATTATTGCGTTTGTGCAGTTTACAGGCGAGGGGGTGAATTGCCATGAGCTTACTTGACGATAATCGCCTGTTTCCACCTGAATCCACGACAAGGGCCATCGCCCAAGAGCTTTTTGCACAGGTCGCGCCATTGCCGATTATCAGCCCGCATGGTCATACCGACCCGCGTTGGTTCGCAGAAAATCAGAGTTTCCCCGATCCGGCGCAGTTGTTTGTGACGCCGGACCACTATGTGTTCCGGATGCTGTTTTCCCAAGGTATCAGGCTCGCCGACCTTGGCGTGCCGCAGCGTAATGGCGGGGTGGTTGAAACCGATGGGCGTAAGATATGGCGGCTGTTTGCGGAAAACTTCTATTTGCTGCGCGGCACACCCAGCCAGATGTGGCTGGAGCATTCCTTTGGAACGGTTTTTGGCATCAATAAACGATTGTCCAGCAGTACTGCGGACGAAATATATGACCAGATTGCCGACTGCCTGACAAAACCCGAATTCAAGCCCCGCGCGTTGTTTGAGCGCTTTAACATCGAGGTGATTGCCACCACCGAGAGCGCACTGGATGATCTGCGCTGGCATCAGATGATTGCTGCGTCGGACTGGAAAGGGCGGGTGATAACCACCTACCGACCAGACGCCGAGATCGACCCCGAGTTTGAAGGTTTTGCTGATAATGTTGAAAAACTGGGCGCGTTGACCAATTGCGATACGGGCAATTTTCAGGGCTATCTGGAGGCCCACCGCACCCGCCGCGCGTTCTTTAAGGCGAACGGGGCAACCAGCACCGATCATGGCCACCCCACAGCACGCACCGAAAACCTGGCCTTGGCCGAAGCTGCGGCATTGTTTGACAAAGCCCGCGCCGGAAAGGCCAGCGCGAATGAGGCCGATGCGTTTCGGGGCCATATGCTGACAGAAATGGCAAAGATGAGCATTGACGACGGGCTGGTGATGCAAATTCATCCGGGGGCGTATCGCAATCATTCACCTGCAATCATGCAGCTGCACGGGCGCGATATGGGCTGTGATATTCCAACCCGCACCGATTATGTCCATGCTTTGCGCCCGCTGCTGGAGGCGGTCGGCACCAACCCTGATTTAACCATCATCCTGTTCACGCTTGATGAAACCGCTGTCTCGCGTGAACTGGCGCCGCTTGCCGGTGTCTATCCGGCGCTGCGCCTTGGCCCTGCGTGGTGGTTTTATGACAGCCCCGAGGGGATGCGCCGTTTTCGAGAGGCCAGCACAGAAACAGCCGGTTTTTACAACACAGTCGGGTTCAATGATGACACCCGCGCATTTTGTTCAATTCCCGCCCGCCACGATGTGTCGCGGCGCGTGGATTGCGCATATCTCGCCACGTTGGTCGCCACAGGGCGGCTGGCGTTGGACGAGGCACACGGGGTTGCACATGACCTCGCCTATCGACTTGCAAAGCAAGCATACCGGTTGTGATGACCGGCAAAACCTAGTGGAGGAAACTAAAATGAAATCTTGGAGAGCACTGAGTGCTGCGTTGATGACATCAGCGGCAATAATGGCGTCTGCAATGGTGGCCAATGCGGCAGACCTGATGCTGCGGGCATCCGATACACACCCTGACGGCTACCCGACTGTTGCGGCGGTCGAGTATATGGGCAAGCTGCTAGAGGAACGCTCTGGCGGGCGTATTGGCATTGATATTTTCCATTCCGCCCAACTGGGCGAGGAAAAAGACACGATCGAGCAAACCCGTCTGGGTGTGATCGACCTGAATCGTGTCAGCCTTGGGCCATTCAACAACCTGATCGAGGAAACGAAAATCCCGTCATTGCCGTATATATTCCGATCAACTGACCACATGCACCGCGTCATGGATGGCCCGATCGGCGAAGAAATCCTTGCCGCATTCGAGGCACATGATTTGATCGGGCTCGCGTTTTACGATGGCGGGTCGCGCTCGTTCTACAACCGTGAGCGTCCGATCAAATCAATCGAGGATCTGGCGGGCTTGAAATTCCGCGTGATGCAATCGGATCTGTTCGTTGACATGGTGAATTCGCTGGGCGCAAACGCAACACCGATGCCATACGGCGAGGTCTATTCTTCGATCCAGACAGGTGTGATTGACGGGGCGGAAAACAACTGGCCATCGTTTGAATCATCCGGTCACTTTGAGGTCGCGGGTTACTATACCCTGGATCAACATCTGATCGTGCCAGAAGTGTTGGTGATGTCCGCCAAAGCATGGGGTAAACTGTCTGCTGAAGATCAGGTGATGGTGCGTCAGGCGGCCAAGGATTCGGTGCCAGTCATGCGCAAACTATGGGCGGAACGCGAAGCCGTTTCCGAGGCCAAAGTGCGCGCAGCCGGTGTCGAGATTATCACCGACATCGACAAAACCCCGTTCATCGAGGCTATGGTGCCTGTCTATGCGAAGTTCGTTGATACGGATCGTTTGAGAGATATGGTGAAACGTATTCAGGCGACTGAATAAAGCCACGCAACTATTGGCCTGCAGTGCAAAACCGTGTTGCAGGCCACGCGAGTATCAGGAAGACAAAATGCAGGAAACAGTGATAAAAACGGGTCGAATGATGGCTGTGATTGCCCGCCTGTCGCTTTTGCTGTCGGGGGCTGGGCTGGTGTTAATGACAGCGCTGATTGCCTGGCAGGTGTTTGGCCGGTTTGTGCTGAATGACAGCCCCAGCTGGACCGAACCGATGGCGGTTATTCTGATGGGCTGGTTTATCATGTTGGGGGCGGCTGTTGGTATCCGCGAAGGGTATCACCTTAGTTTTGATATAATGTTGATGGTGCTGCCGCAAAAGGCGAAACTGGTTATGTATTCCCTATCAGATATTGCCATTATCGCCTTTGCTGTAGGCATGGTTTATTACGGCTATAGTCTGGCAACACTGGCCTGGAACGCCACACTTCCGTCGCTCGGGTTCCCTGGCGGGGTGGCCTATTTACCCATTCTGAGCGGCGGCGTTCTGATGATCCTTTTCTCGCTTGAACGGCTGGCGCGGCGCATGGTTGGCCTGCCAACCTCCCGTTTTGGTGAAACCGAATTGCCGGAGGAATAGACATGGAAATTGAAATTCTTTTCGGCACGTTTTTGCTGTTGTTGCTGGTTGGAACGCCGGTGGCGTTTTGTCTGGGTATCTCCTCATTTGCGACTGTCGTTTACATGGGGTTCCCGCCGGAAGTGGTGTTCCAGCGGCTGAACTCCGGTGTGTCGGTCTTTGCCCTGATGGCCATCCCTTTCTTTATTTTTTCGGGCGAGCTGATGGTGCGTGGCGATATCGCGCGCCGTTTGGTGGCCTTTGCGGGAGGGTTGGTCGGCCATTTTCGTGGCGGGCTGGGACAGGTGAATATTGCGGCCTCCACGCTGTTTGGCGGGGTGTCCGGATCGGCTGCGGCGGATGCCTCGGCGATTGGTGGGCTGATGATCCCGCAGATGAAAGAGCGCGGCTATGATATTGACTATTCGGTTAACATTACCGTGGTGTCGTCCATTATCGCGTTGATGCTGCCGCCGTCCCATAACCTGATTATCTATTCAATTTCGGCGGGCGGAAAAATCTCGATTGCGGATCTGTTTACTGCGGGAATAATTCCGGGTTTCATTCTGGCGATATCGCTGATGATTGCGGCATGGATCGTCGCCAGCAAGCGCGGCTATCCCACGGATAAATTTCCGGGCTGGCGCATGGTTGGCACCTTGTTCGTGGTAGCGGCACCGGGTCTGATCCTGATCGGTATTATCTTTGGCGGCGTGCGTTCGGGCGTTTTCACCGCCTCGGAAAGCTCGTGCATCGCCGTCGTCTATGCGCTGCTGATTACTGTTGCGGTCTACCGCACGCTGGACTGGAACGGTTTTGTCGAGGCGGTTATGAGCTCGGTTCGGACCACAGCCATGGTTCTGCTGGTGATCGGATGCGCTGCTTCTTTCGCATGGCTGCTGGCAATATTACGCATCCCGGCATCGCTGGTCGATTTCATGCTGGATGTCTCGGACAACCCGATTGTCATTCTGATGCTGATAAATGTGATGCTGTTGATGCTTGGCACATTCATGGACATGTCGCCACTGATCGTCATCACCACGCCGATATTCCTACCTGTCGCGACCCAGTTTGGTATTGATCCTGTGCAGTTCGGCATCATCATGATCCTGAACTTGGGAATTGGCCTGTGCACCCCACCGGTCGGGGCGGTACTGTTCGTTGGCTGTGCGGTGGGGAAAATCCAGATATGGACGGTAATGCGCACAATCTGGCCGTTCTATTTCGCCGCACTGGGCACGCTTATGCTGGTCACCTATATCCCAATGCTGTCGCTTTGGCTGCCATCGCTGTTTCATTGATGCGCCTTTTTTATGATCGGAGATACCATGCTAACCGTTGAAACCCGCCACGCGATTGGCCCCATGAGTGCCAAGGCTTTTGATACCGAAACTTTGCGCCAAAATTTCCATCTGGGGGCGCTGTTTACGGATGGGCAGATCAATCTGGTTTATACGCACTATGACCGAATGATCATTGGCGGGGCGGTGCCCGCCGATCAGGATTTAGTGCTGGACGAGGTTAAGGAAACCGGCACAGATTCAATTCTGGACCGGCGCGAAATGGTTGTTGCCAATATTGGAGATACGGGCACTGTGCAGATCAAAGGCAAGGATTACAATGTTGCCAGAGGCGAGATGCTATATATCGGCATGGGTGCAGGGGCGGTGACTTTTTCGGGGGCAGGGCGGTTTTATATCCTGTCAGCACCGGCGCATAAAACATACCCAACCCGCCTGGTAACCCTAGGTGATGCGGTTCTGGTCGATCTTGGATCGCAGGCAGGTGCAAACACACGCACAATCCATCAGTTTGTCCACCCAAACGTGATGACGTCTTGCCAGTTGGTGGTCGGCATGACCAAGTTGGCGGCGGGGTCGGTGTGGAATACGATGCCGGCCCACACACATGATCGCCGGATGGAAGCCTATCTGTATTTCGATTTGCCCGTGGATCAGGCCGTTGTGCACCTGATGGGAGAGCCGGATGAAACCCGCCATATGATTATTCGCAATGAAGAGGGGGCGATTTCACCGCCGTGGTCAATTCATTCGGGGGTTGGCACGGCGTCTTATACATTTATCTGGGCGATGGCCGGGGATAATGTAGATTTCACCGATATGGATATGGTTGCAATGGGGGATCTGCGATGAACAACCCATTTTCATTGGCCGGAAAAGTGGCGATGGTCACGGGGGCCAATACCGGCATCGGGCAGGCGATTTCGGCATCAATCGCACAGGCTGGCGCACGGGTGATTTGCGCTGGGCGATCCAACTGCGATGAAACGCTGGCGCTGATCTCCAAGGCAGGCGGGAAGGCCGAATACCTGAAGCTGGAGCTGTCGGACCCAACGGCGGCCGGGGCCACGCTTGAGACCTTTGGGGCGCTGGATATTCTGGTGAATAATGCAGGCCTGATCCGACGAGGGGATGCGGTAGATTTCACCGAATCCGATTGGGACGAGGTGATGGATGTAAACCTGAAAGCCGTATTTTTCCTTAGCCAGGCCTTTGCCCGATCTGCGTTCGTGCGCGACGCAAGCGGGGCAATCATCAATATTGCCTCGATGTTGTCCTTTCAGGGTGGCATTAAGGTGGCATCCTATACGGCATCAAAAAGCGGTGTTGCAGGGTTGACCAAACTGCTGGCCAACGAATGGGCCGCCAAGGGCATTAACGTCAACGCCATCGCGCCCGGCTATATCAGCACCAATAACACGGCCATTTTGCAGGCCGATCCGCTGCGCAATCAGGCCATACTGGACCGTATTCCGGCAGGGCATTGGGGAACACCTGCAGATATTGGCGATACGGCTGTATTTTTGGCCTCTAAGGCCGCGAAATACATTCACGGCGCGATATTGAATGTTGATGGAGGTTGGCTTGCACGGTGATGCGCCCTTATTGAAAGTAACCGCCGCAACGCGCCCCAAAGCGGGCATTGTGCACCTTGGGTTGGGCGCGTTTTTCCGCGCGCACGGGGCGATATATACGGCCGAGGCGATGGCGAAATCCGGCGGGGATTGGGGTATCATCGGGGTAAGTCTGATGCACCCGACCCAGCGGGATTTACTGCACCCACAGGGGTTTGCCTATACCGCCGTGGAATTGGCGGCAGGTGGCGAAACATCGCAGGTTATCGAGGTTTTACAGAATGTGCTCGTGGCGCGTGAAGACCCGCCGGCGGTGCTGGCGGCAATGGCCGATCCGGCCATTCGGATCGTCAGCCTGACGGTGACCGAAAAAGGATATTGCCACGCCCCTTCAACGGGCCTTCTGAACCCAAACCACCCTGATGTGAGCCATGATCTGACACATGATTTACCCCGTTCAGCACCGGGGTATCTGGTGCGGGCCTTGCAGATGCGCCGCGCCTGTGGTGTGGCCCCATTTACGGTGTTGTGCTGTGATAACCTGCCAGAAAACGGGGCCATGCTACGCAGGATTGTGTTGGAACTGGCCGGGTTGATTGACCCCGATCTTGCCAATTGGATTGCCCAGAACGGTGCGTTCCCCTCGACTATGGTTGACCGGATCGTTCCAGCGCTAAAACCCGAAAACATCACTGAACTGGCGGAAAAGACCGGTGTGCTGGACCGCGCCCCCGTGATGCATGAACCCTTTCGTCAATGGGTGATCGAAGATTGGTTTATCGACAATAAGCGGCCCGATTATGGTGCGGTCGGGGCCGATATGGTGCGCGATGTGCGCCCCTTTGAGCATATGAAACTGCGCTGCCTGAACGGCACCCATTCCGCGCTGACATACCTTGGGTTTCTGGCTGGATACCAGACGATATTCGACACCGTATCTGACCCCGCTTTTGCTACATATTGTAGACAGTTATGGCAATCCGAGATTACACCAAGCCTTGATGCACCCGAAGGGGTTTGTCTTGCCGATTACACAAACACCTTGTTTGAGCGCTATGCCAACCCCGCCATCCGCCATCTGACGTATCAAATTGCTATGGACGGATCGCAGAAGTTGCCGCAACGGATTTTGGCGACGATCAGCGAAAATATGAACGCGGGCCGCAACAGTTCCGGCCTGATTTTGGCTGTAGCCGCATGGATGCGATATGTCGGGGGAACGGATGAGCAGGGGCAGCTGATTGAGGTGCAAGACCCGCTTGCGCTACGGCTGAAAACCCTGAGTGACGGGGCAAGTTCTGTTCCTGCAAAAGCCGAAGCATTATTATCGCTGCGCGAGGTTTTCCCTGCCGATCTGGCAGAAAACCCAGAATTCCGAAATGCTGTTATCGCGGCTTATTCCGATTTAACCCGCCGTGGTGCCCATGCCTGTGTTGAGGAGTATGTATCATGATGGAATCTTGGCGGTGGTTCGGTCCACTCGATACGATCACACTGAATGAAGTGGCCCAAACCCGCGCCACCGGAGTGGTGACCGCGCTGCATGAAATCCCCTATGGCGAGGTCTGGAGTGTGCAAGCGATTCAAAAACGCAAGGGTTTGATTGAACAGGATAAAGCGGCGGGGCTGGTCTGGAATGTAGCCGAAAGCCTACCACTGCACGAGGATATCAAGCGCGGCACGGGCGATTTGGATAGGCTTTTCGCCAATCACCGCCAGTCGCTAAAAAACCTGTCGCAATGCGGTGTAAAGGTGGTGTGTTATAACTTCATGCCATTGCTGGACTGGACCCGCACCCGGTTGGGCGCGCCCCTGACGCAGGGCAGCACAGCGTTGCGGTTTTCTACGGTGCAGATGGCAGCTTTTGAAATTTACATGCTGAAACGGCCCGGGGCCGAGGCAGATTATTCCAATTCGGTTTGCGTGGCCGCGCAGGACTGGTTTGCGACAACAAGCGAGGCGGACAGAGACGTCTTGCTCAATAGCATCATGGCGGGCCTGCCGGGAGCTTTTGAACGATACAGCGTTGCAGGTTTGCGCGATGCCCTGCAATCTTACAACGGCATGACCCGTGCCGATCTGCGGGCCAATTTTGCACGTTTTTTGTCCGAGGTTATTCCTGCCGCCGAAGATCTGGACATTCGTATGTGCGTTCACCCGGATGACCCGCCGCGTGATATCCTGGGCTTGCCCCGGATTGTCACCAATGGCGACGATATTGGCTGGGTTCTGGAACAGCAGAAATCCTTGGCCAACGGGCTGACGCTTTGCAGCGGGTCACTTGGGGCGAACCCGAAAAACAATGTGCCTGAAATTGCCCATCGGTTTGCAAGCCACATCCATTTTGCCCATTTACGAAATGTCCGAACCGAGGCCGACGGATCATTTCAAGAGGCAACACATTTGGGCGGGGACACCGATATGATTGCGTTATTGCAAGTGCTTTTGAGCGAAGAAAAGCACCGCCAAGTCGAGGGGCGAAAGGATGCAGTTATCCCGTTTCGGGCCGACCACGGCCACATGATGCTGGATGACCATACCCGCGCGGCGCATCCCGGGTATCCGCTGATTGGCCGGATGTGCGGGCTGGCCGAACTGCGTGGGGCAATAACAGCGCTAAACCACGATGAAACTGCTTGAGTGCAGATAGCGATATTGTTGTGACCCATCTTGGGTAGTAGACTGAACATATCCCCGCTTGTGATGCAGACACAAAACAGAAAAAGGATGACACCATGACCCCGACAGCCGCGAGCATTGAGTGCGAACGGATATGCAGCCTTGCTCCGGTTATTCCTGTGCTTGAAGTTGTAGATGCCAGCACTGCCGCTGATCTTGCCAAGGCGTTGATTGCCGGCGGTTTGCCGGTTCTCGAGGTGACTTTGCGCACGCCCGCAGCACTTGCGGCGATTGCGGCGATGGCAGATGTGGCCGGTGGTGTGGTTGGGGCAGGCACATTGCTGACCCCTGCCGATGTGAAATCTGCCAAAGCCTCGGGGGCTGCATTCGGGGTTTCTCCCGGGGCAACAGATGTGGTGTTGCAAGCCTGCGAGGATGAAGACCTGCCACTGCTGCCCGGGGCCGCCACCGCGTCCGAAGTTATGCGCCTGTTGGAACGCGGCTATAGCATGCAGAAATTTTTCCCCGCTGGCACTTTGGGCGGGGCACTGGCAATCAAGGCACTGGGTGGGCCATTTCCACAAGTCCGGTTTTGCCCGACGGGCGGCGTGAGCGTTGAAAATGCGCAGGGTTATCTAGAATTGGAGAATGTCGTCTGCGTCGGCGGCAGCTGGGTTGCGCCAAAGTATTTAACTGCGGCGGCGGATTGGGATGCGATTACGGCACTGGCCAGAAATGCGCGTTTGCTTGCGCCTTAGGTGATGGTTCTGATCCAGCCAAGACCTGCGCCCGTTGTGCCATGCGGTTTATATTCGGCACCGACAAACCCAGTATAACCCAAGCGGTCAATCAGCTTCAGAATATACCGGTAATCCAGTTCGCCCTCATCCGGTTCTGCACGGCTGGGAACCGCTGCGATCTGGATATGCCCGATGATCGGCATCATGGGGTCTGTTCCGGTAGGGGGCGAAATGACACTCTAAGCGGTTTTTCTATGTCGTTTCACTATATCCCCGACGGAATTTTCATTGGTAGACTACGAGTCTCCTAAAAATTCGTTTAGCGTATCCGCCTGGGTAAATTCAGTTTGTATATGAGCCACCTATTTTGTTTTCTGAAGACCGGCTTGAACGCTGTGTGTATCGTCACCGTGAGAAATACGGTATGACACGATGGCGAGCGTATTTGCTCGCCACCACATAGATATATTAAGATGCTGGCTGAAGGGCCATCGACGCCACCCACAAAGCCGTTTTTGGGGTGCTTTGTTATTCCACTTCAAAATGGTCTAGAATTTTTTGATTGACCAAACTTCGTAGCGCATTGGTAACTTGCTCTGGATCTACATGTTCCGATATCTGCGCGTGCATAGAGTGCAGAACCGGACTGTAGCAGTGCCACATACGGCGCGACATTTTGCGCCCTTCTTTCGTGGTGCAAAACGTCTTGCCGCGCCCATCCAAGGGCGCATCACCCTCCTGAATTACTTTTGCGTCGATCATACGGGCAAGTAGGCGGGACAAATTGTGTTGCTTGAACAAAAGAACTTTTTGCAATTCATAAGGTCGTAGACACTTGGGGGCATGTTCCAATTCAAATAGCACTTCGAACCACACCAAAGTGGGCAAAGCGGCATGTTTCAGACGCTCTTCTATCTGATTGGTCATCGATTGCTGTGCGAGACTTAGTGCAAGCCACAGATTGATGATTGGTTTTTCAGGGTTTGGCATGGTTCTAGCCCTACAGTGAGTGAATTTTGTTGGCAATCAAAAGTCAATGCAATTACATCTTGTTTTAACTGTAAAACCTCAATAACATCCAAATAACACCAACATCCGCACTCCGAGACACCATCATACAGCGGAATACTGTGTTGTTAACGTTGGCAAAATGCCAGTTTTTTAGAAAAACATGAGGTATACTATGTTACACAAATTAATTTACACAGCCTGCACGATTGGCGTTCTTGGGATGCCTCAAGCAGCAATCGCAGAGCCATTGCCATTTACCGAAGATAATTGGGCCTTTATTGGCGGCACTATGGTTGAAGAAAAGGCTGGCCAACAGGCTGTACGCCTTGGCGTGCGCGAAAACCCCGATGACTTTGTGGGCTTTGGTATGGTCGTTGCAAAAGCTGCACCGATATTGAACGGAGTGATCGAATATGATATCCTGTTTGACGCAACCCGTAGCTTTGGTGGGTTACGCTTTCGTACGCAATCGCCGGGTGATTTTGAGAATTTCTACATGCGTGCGCATCAATCCGGAAATCCAGATGCAAACCAGTATATGCCTGAATACAATGGTGTTGCGTCATGGGAGTTGCATTATGGGAAACAATATTCCAGCCCGACCGTGTATCCTCATGGCGAATGGATTCATGTGAAACTGGCAATCAATGACGGCCTAGCGGACATCTATATTGGTGACGGAATGACTCCAGAATATAGTGTCAATTTGGAGCGCGACCCAACGGCAGGCGGATTTGCCTTGTGGGGTTTGAATTTGTCCGGTCCTGTCTGGATGGCTAATTTCAATGCGACATCGATGGAAAATGTTGCAATTTCAGGCACGCCCGTACCTGCTGTTGTTGGTGAAGCCGGAACCGTGGAGCAGTGGGAAATTTCTGATGCTTTTGATGGTGCAACGTTGGTCGATAAAACCAGCCTCAGCGCTGCTGATACTGACATGACCTATCACACCGTGGCCTCCAAAGCTTCCGGCCAAGTGAACTTGTCGATATTGCAGGGCATTGCCGAGGGGGCAGACACTATTTTTGCCCGGCTAAACATCCATTCCGAAACCGATCAAATCAAAGCGTTTGAATTTGGTTTCAGCGACTATGGCACGGTATTTCTGAATGGCGACATTCTGTTTCATGGCATGGATGCGCCTTATACTCGCGACTATCGTTTCCTTGGCACTGTAGGGCTATTTGACACCGTTTTTCTTAACCTAAAAGAGGGTGAGAACGAACTGATTATCGCAGTGCGCGAAAATACTTTGGATACAACGGGTTGGGCTGTGCAGGGGCGTTTTGTTGATATGAGTGCGATTTCACTTCACTAGTAAAAAACTCCGATTCGGCAGCGGCAAGATCCTCGCTAAGGGTTTTGCCGCTGTCGTTTAATTA
>NZ_JBSMEZ010000109.1:0-4589 GCF_056498605.1 Profundibacter sp. | reverse complement strand
CGTGCTGGGCCGTCTTGCTTCCATTATCGCCATGCGCTTGCGCGGCAAGCACAAAGCCACTTTCACTCCGCACATGGATATGGGCGACAATGTGATCGTGATCAACGCTGAAAAAATCCAGCTGACGGGTAAAAAGCGCACCGACAAGATTTATTACTGGCACACCGGCCATCCGGGCGGCATTAAACAGCGCACGGCCGAACAAATCCTCGAGGGTAAATTCCCCGAGCGTGTTGTGACCAAAGCCGTTAAAAACATGTTACCTGGCAACCGCTTGAGCCGCGTTATAATGACAAACCTGCGGGTTTATGTTGGTGCTGAGCATCCGCATGAAGCACAGAACCCCGAAGTTCTGGACGTAAAAGCGATGAACGCCAAAAACACGCGGAGCCAGTCATGACTGAAGAAATCAAATCACTCGATGAATTGAGCCAAGTTGTAGAAGGCACACCTGCCGAAACAACCGAGGTTGAAACCACTGCGGCCGAGGCTGTTGAAGCCGCCATTCTGCGCGAACCTGTTCGTGATAACCTGGGCCGCTCGTATGCCACTGGTAAACGTAAAGATGCGGTTGCCCGCGTCTGGATTAAACCAGGTTCCGGCAAGGTTACGGTCAATGGCCGCGAGATGAACAAATATTTTGCTCGCCCTGTGCTGCAAATGATTTTGGCACAACCTTTCACCGTTGCCGGTGTTGAAGGCGAATTTGACGTGAACGCCACCGTCAAAGGCGGCGGTTTGTCTGGTCAGGCTGGTGCTGTGAAGCACGGTATTTCCAAAGCGCTGCAACTCTATGAGCCATCACTGCGTGGCGCACTGAAAGCCGCTGGCTTCCTGACCCGTGACAGCCGTGTTGTGGAACGTAAGAAATATGGCAAGCGCAAAGCGCGTCGTAGCTTCCAGTTCTCGAAACGTTAAATTATTTCCTAAGGGCTGCCTGAAACGGCGGCCCTTTTTCCAGAATAGCATTTTGGGGAGTGATATGAGAAGAATTGTTCATATCGGGTTAGGTAAAGCCGCGTCAACAACGCTTCAAAAGCATGTGTATCCCGAGATAGTTCAATCCCAATCGATTGAATACATAGAACCCAAATCGCTTTCCAAGCTATTAAAGAAGAGTGCTCAAGGTGAGCCTGTTTTGGCAGGTGAATTTTTCATAAGCGCTGAAGTGCTGGTCGGTCCGGACCCCAAGAATTGGGATGAATGCCTTCAAAAAAATCTGTTGGCTTTTGGATCAAACACAACCATCTTGCTTATCCTGCGGCGACCAAGCGGATATATGAGATCTGTATTCCAGCAAGTAAGCCATCATGCCGGAATATTGATAGAGCCAAACGCTTATTTCACGTCCGTTGACAGTAATGTTGCCGAACTTGGCTATAACGTATTTGACGCCCAAAAGTTTGACCAAGAAAGACTGGTGAGAATATACGCTAAAACATTCGATGAAGTGATTGTCCAGAAGTTTGAAACGATAACTGATTTGAGGTTTTTGCAGACTGCTTTTGATTTGCCCGATCAAACGTTACACGCTGCTCAATCATCTATGTCGAAAAAATCGTCAAACCGTTCATTTTCCCAAACGGCCGTTGCCATCAGTATGAAACTAAAGTGGATGTTTGGCACCCCAACAATAAATCCTGCAACAGGGGCCTTGAAACGAACACGCCGTTATCAACTGTGGCGCGATTTGATGCAGGGTATATTTGACAAGGTCTACCCATATAAAAAATATGTTCTGAATTGGGATACTATAGAAAATGTCGACATCCTTGAAATGGATGCCACCTATAACAAAATGCCCCAGTTCCAGCATTTTATCAACGGTGACTTACAGCCCGTCGATTAGGTGATTTATTCGTCCGGCGCTATCAACCCCAGACCGCGCAGATAAATCCCGATGCCGCTTTCCAGCAGGTCTTCGGCTGGAAATGGTGACTGGGTGCCGGGTGATCCACGCGCAAACAATTCGACCACCCCGTGGCTCATCGCCCAGATGTGCGCGGCCACCATTGATGCGGGCGGGCGTCTGTCGGCGGGCATATGGCTGGTCAGCTGCGCTGCGGCCTGATCCAATTGACCAAGGGCGTGGTTGGCGGCCTGTGCCAAGTCCGAATTGCGGTTGATCGAGATGCCGCTTTCAAACATCGCCACGTAATGGCCCGGGTATTTGCGGGCAAAGGCAAGATAGGCCCGTCCCGTGCTCTCGAATGCTTGCAGCCCGCCGCGGTTTTTTGTGGTGGCGTATTCCATCAAGTCGCCGAAAATCCGATACCCTTCAAGGGCCGCGCCCGCGATCAAATCCTCGCGCCCCTCAAAATGGCGGTAGACGGCGGCGGGGGTGACGCCCGCCTGCTTCGCGGCCTCCGATAAGGTAAAGCCGTTCGGCCCCTTTTCCTCGATCAGTTTCACCGCCGCATCAACCAGTGCGGCGCGTAAATTGCCGTGGTGATAGCCGCGTTTGCTCACTTTATTCTACCCACATTTCCGGCCCACCACAGATTTTGTCATCAGGGGTGCAGGCTATTTTGGTGTCTTTACCATCGTAATCTATCCCGTTTAGCACAGCGAGGATTGTGGCAATACGGGCGCGGCGTTTGTCATCGGAACGCACCACAGTCCAAGGCGCGTTGTCATTGTGGCTGCGCTTGAATGTCTCTTCAATCGCGTCCGAATAGGCATCCCAACGCTTCAACCCTTCAACGTCAATCCAGCTGAGTTTCCATTGCTTTAGCGGGTCTTTTTCACGCGATAAAAACCGGCGTAGCTGTTCAGCACGGCCCACATTCAGCCAGATTTTGACGAAATGGATGCCCTCATCCACCAGCATTTCCTCAAACTCCGGCAGTTGCCAGAAAAAACTAACGCGTTGTTCGGGCGTGCAGAATTCAAACACATGTTCCACCACAGCGCGGTTATACCACGACCGATCAAACAGGGTGATTTCACCACCCGCAGGCAAATGCGAGATGTAGCGCTGGAAATACCATTGCGTCGCTTCGCGGTCCGAGGGTTTGGACAGGGCCACAACATTAGCGATACGTGGGTTAAGGTTCTCGCGTATCCGTTTGATTGCACCACCTTTTCCGGCAGCGTCACGCCCCTCGAACACCACGGCGACACGGGCGTTTGTTTCCTTAACCCACGACTGGCATTTGACCAGCTCAATCTGCAGGGCAGCCATCGTTACCTCGTATTCATCCGAATCCATACGCTTTTTGTATGGATAGCTGTCGGACAGAATATCTTTCTTGCCGCCGTCCTTGATCATATCGCGCACATCTTTGGGTGCGTTGTTTTTATAGAAATCGGAAATGGCACCGTCAAAAGGCAAGGTCATTAATGGCTCCTTATAGCTATCCGCGCAAATCGGTTGATTTGTGGCCTATCCTAGCCGGATCAAACGGCGTGGTCAGATATATTTCGCTGATCCAGTTGGTGTAGAGCAAATGCCCGTGACTGCGCCAGCGGTTTTGCGGCGGCTTGGATGGATCATCCCCGGGGTAGTAATTTGTCGGAATGTTAATCGGTGTGCCCGCTGCGATATCGCGGTCATATTCGCCTTTTAACGTGGCTGTATCATATTCAAAGTGGTTGAAAATATAAAGCGCACGGTGGGCATCGTCCTGAACCAGACAAGGGCCAACCTCGTCACTGCCCAGCAACGTTACCAGCCCGTCGCGGGCATCGATTTCATCGCGCTTCATTTCTGTCCAACGGCTCACCGGTATCACGCAGTCATCGGAGAACCCCCGAAGGTAGGGCGAGGCGGGTTGCAGGTTCTGGTGGCGAAAACAGCCAAACGCCTTGGCGTCCAGCATGTGCTTTTGCACCCCGTGAAAATAATTAATCATAGCCATACCACCCCAGCAGACGCCAAAGGTGGAATGCACGTTGGTTTGGGTCCAGTCAAAAATCTCGCATAGTTCCTCCCAATATGTGACGTCTGTAAATGGAAGGTGTTCAATCGGCGCACCGGTTATGATCAACCCGTCAAATTTTTTCCCCTTAACATCCTGAAATGGTTGGTAAAATTCACCCATATGCGAGGCGGATGTGGTTTTGCTGGTATGTTCCGACATCCGGATCAGGGTCAGTTCAATCTGCAACGGAGTCGCGCCGATCAGGCGGGCAAATTGGGTTTCGGTCTGGATTTTCTGCGGCATCAAATTCAGCAGGCCAATTTTCTGTGGTCGAATATCCTGTTTGTCCGCATGTTTGCGGGTCATCACCATCACACCTTCATTTGTCAGCGTATCAAAGGCGGGCAGGGTGGAGGGAATTCTTATTGGCATCACACAGTCCTAATTCGCAGCCGAAATCGCGCTGGCGATCAGGGCATCAAAATCATCAGGGGTAACAACCTGCGCCACATCTTCGGCGGTAATGGTCACGCCCCAATTATCGGCCATAGCCTGATAGCGCGGTTGGCGATGTGACAGGGCCTCGGCATAACCCCAGCGGATGAAATCATCAGGGTCGACATCTGCTTCGGCGCAGCCCTTTTGTTCAAGGTATCTTGTCCACATATCGTTCATGATATCGGGCGGGTAATACATCGGTTTCGGTGCCATGTTAAAGCGTTCGAC
>NZ_JBSMEZ010000108.1:0-61372 GCF_056498605.1 Profundibacter sp. | reverse complement strand
ACCATCGGCGCGATTTCGCGGGCAAGGGCGGCAATGCGATCAATCCGTTCAACCTGTGTGCCCAGCTTGTTGTGAAAGGTGACGTTGCCCAGTTTCGCAGCCATATCGGCCAGCGGCACCCGCAGGTCGTTTTCCCAGAAGAATTTGGCGTCTGACAGGCGCGCAAACAGCACCTTCTGGTTGCCCGCAAGGATGGTTTTTCCAGCATCGGCAGTTTCACGATTGGCCACGGTGATGAATTTTTCAATGCGGTCGGTTTTCGGGTTTTTCACACTGAAGAATTTCTGGTGCTCGCGCATCGAGGTTTGCAGCACTTCGGCGGGCAGGCCCATGAAGTCTTCGGCGATATCGCCCATCAACACCACCGGCCATTCGACCAATCCGGCGACCTCGGCCAGCAAGGCGCGGTCCTCGACCACTTCCAGCCCTTGGGCGAATGCCTGATTGGTGGCGTCGGCCCAAATGTGGTCAGCACGTTCATCGGCGCTCAAAATCACATGGGCCTTGGACAGTTTTGCCGCGTAATCGTCAAACGACGTGACGCTAAACCGTTCACTGCCGTTTACGCCCCCCGCCCCCATGAACCGATGCCCCTCGGTGCTGTCGCCCGATATGATGCCGTCGATGTCGAGCGGCACAACGCTCGCGCCAGCCTCGTCACTCAGCACACACAGGATCGAATGCAGCGGGCGCACCCATCTCAACGTGCCAGCCCCCCAACGCATGGATTTGGGCCATGGGAAATTGCGGATGGTTGTTTCCAGCACTTGCGCGATGATATCGGCCGCAGGACGGCCCGGTTTTTCAATCAAGGCAAAGTAAACCTGCCCCTTTTTCTCGTCGCGCACTTCCAGATCATCGCGTGCCACCTCTGCGCCCCTCAAGAACCCCTCGATCGCCTTGTCCGGCGCATCCACGCGCGGGCCTTTGCGTTCCTCGCGGATGGTGGGCGATTCAGCCAGCACCCCGTCCACCGACAACGCCAGGCGGCGCGGCGTTGCGAACGCACCCGCCGAGGCATAAGTCAGCCCTGCGTCAACCAACCCGTCCGTCACCAGACGTTTCAGATCGCTTGCCGCACGGCTTTGCATACGGGCCGGAATTTCTTCGCTAAACAGTTCAATCAACAGGTCAGGCATGATTTATTCCGCAAATTTATCGTTAAGTTGATGCCAGATATAGGCGCGCCCGTCGGGGTAAATCGCCACAACGCGGTCAACACCATTTGTAATGTCGGCCTGGGACAGGAACGGCAGCGCCACGCCTGCTTCAAGGTCAGCACCTATCACCTTGGCATCATAGCAGGAAAACCAGCGTGGTCCGATCAGGGGCACGGCGGCGTCATAGGACACGTAGGTTTCGGTCAGCAGGGATTGCGACATCGGAGTAGTGAAACAGCCGCGAAACCGGATTGGCGAGGATTCTGAATCGATCCCTTCAAACCCGTCCGCGATGATCTCCTCGGGTTCGCCCGACACAATCGAGGTCAGCTGGATCACCGCTGCATCCTGCTCGATCTCGTCGTAATACGCATAAACCTGAAGATAATAGAGCACAGCCCCCGCGATCAGTGCAAAACCCAAAATACCAACTCCTACCAGTTTACCACCATTCATTGCGTCCACCCCCCTGCGTCCGTTTCTACAAAGGCATCAGCGCATTTCTTGGTCAACGCGCGGACGCGGCCAATGTAGGCTTGGCGCTCGGTCACCGAAATCACCCCGCGCGCGTCCAGCAGGTTGAACAGATGGCTGGCCTTGATCGCCTGATCATAGGCCGGATGCACCATCACGATACGTTTGCCGGTTTTCGGATCATCATAAGGGCGTTCAAGGATGTCGGCGCAGGCGGCCTCGGCCTCTTCGAATTGTTTCAACAACACATCGGTGTTGGCGATATCAAAATTCCAGCGCGAATATTCCTGTTCGGTCTGTTTGAACACATCGCCATATTTCAGCGGGATACTTGCATCAGGGTCATTATAAGGCATGTCCATCACATGATCGACGCCCAGAACATACATCGCCAAACGCTCCAACCCGTAAGTCAGCTCGCCTGATACCGGATGGCAATCCTGCCCGCCGACCTGCTGGAAATAGGTGAACTGGGAAACTTCCATCCCGTCGCACCAGACTTCCCAGCCTAAACCCCAAGCGCCCAGCGTTGGCGATTCCCAGTCGTCCTCGACAAAGCGGATATCGTGCAGGTCCATGTCGATACCGATGGCCTGAAGGCTGCCCAGATACAGCGCCTGAAGGTCCTTTGGTGAGGGTTTGATCAACACCTGAAACTGGTAATAATGCTGCAACCGGTTCGGGTTCTCGCCATAGCGCCCGTCGGTTGGACGGCGCGAGGGCTGAACATAGGCGGCGGCCCACGGCTTGCTGCCAAGGCTGCGCAGCGTGGTGGCGGGGTGAAAGGTGCCAGCGCCAACCTCCATGTCATAGGGTTGCAAGATGGCACAGCCCTTGGCCGCCCAATAGGCCTGAAGGCGCAGGATGATTTCCTGAAAGCTGCGGGGGGTGGCAGAGTTATCGGTCATAGAGGCCTCGGAAGAATGCGGGTTAGTTTCAAATAGGCAATGTGGCGGGGGGGGTCAATTGGGGAGTTGGCAACCCGTAGGAACAAGGTAGTTACTTGTAAATATGTCAGCGACCGGCCTAGGGGGCACTGGGGCGTTTTTTCTACCCAGCGGTGCGGTAACAACATACGTTCCATCAACATGCGGCGATGCAATAACGCCCTCATCGTGCTGTAACTGCGTCTTTGACACGACACGGAGGTTGGGCACTGACATTATTGCGAAATGGCGCGAATACTTAACGTGCATCACTTTGGTTCGCTGCATTAATCATTTTAACCAGCTTTCTTATCTGTTTGGTTAAATCAAGAATATCAAATTTGGCTTCTTTTTTTCGCAAACGATCCGCGCAGCTGTGACCTTATCTGCATTCTCACAAACCTTGCCGCCGTTATTTTGGAAATGGAAGACATGGCCATATTGGTTAGTTTAATCTGGGCCATGGTATGTTCTTGGATGTGCTTGTTTTATAGCAGCATGCAGCACCTCAAGGTCAATATAGTTTTCAATCTAGCCCCCCGTGGCTCTTGAAGGGACAGCCACTTACATGACCACCTGAGGCAGAACGGACCCGTGGCAAGTCCAATTATCTGCGACAGATCCATCCTGTGTGTGTCACCTCCAATGCTTGGATCGAAACGAGATCAGTAACATAACAAGAGCGGCTGCAGCAAAACTTGCACCGGCGTAGAATGTTGTTGAAGCGCCAAGCGACTGCCATAGACCGCCCGCCACCAGGCTGGCAAACAAAAGCGCGATGCCATTGGCCAGATTGAAAACTCCAAAGGCGGTTCCGCGCAAATGGCTCGGGGCGCTGTCGGCCACCAAGGTAGAAAGCAATCCCTGGGTCAGGCCAAGGTGAAGCCCCCAAATGGCAACGCCCACAAGAACAATCCAGTAATTCGTGGTGTATCCAAGTATTAGTTCGGCAACGATCAGCGCGACAAAGCCTAGCGCCAGTAATTTACCGCGGTCCATGCGATCTGCCAGCACACCAACCGGATACGACGACAGTGAAAACACCACCCCCATCAGGATCAGCACCAGCGGCGAAAGGCCGATTGGCAGGCCCAGCTCCATCGCCCGAAGGGCAAGAAATGCCACGCTGAACCGAGCGAGGGAAAACAATGCACCGATCACAACCACGATCCAATAGCGGCCGCTTAACTGGGCCATATCCGTTCGATTAAGCGGCAGGCCTTTCTTTTTGCCTTCGGCGCGGGAAGAGGTAATGTTTTTGGGCTCTTTAACACCAAAGATTAGAAACACCATGCACAACGCCGCAGGTATTACCGCAAACCATAAGGAAAGCGTGACGTCGTCAGACAGCAGCGCCATCAGGGAAATAGCGAGAATGGGGCCGATAAAGCCGCCAGCGGCATCCAGCGACTGGCGCAATCCATAGGCCGCCCCGCGCACGGATTCAGGAGTAATATCTGCGATAAGCGCGTCCCGTGGCGCACCCCGAATACCTTTGCCGATGCGATCAATAAAGCGTGCGGCAAACAGCATCTCAACTGAATGCGCCAGTGGGAAAAACGGTTTTGTCAGTGCCGCAAGCCCGTACCCGATGACTGTCAGAAGTTTGCGTTTCCCCAGCCAATCGCTGATCGCGCCTGAGAAAACCTTGGTAATAGCCGCACTCGCCTCGGCAATGCCTTCGATAATGCCAATAGTGGCCATACTGACCCCTAATGAGAGATAAAGCGCCGGAAGCAAGGCATGAACCAGTTCGGATGAGGCATCCATGAACAGACTGACAAAGCCGATGGCCCATATTCCGGACGGTATCTTTTCGCGCTTCTCTGGCATGTTGGTCTCCGATGTTTGCTGGCTTGCTTATCAGGGAATAGTAGTATATACTACTTATATCGCCATTTTCGTAGCAATTGCGACATCGCGAGTCAACAAAGGATGTTCCCACGTGACCCGACCTAGCACCTTCAATGATCGGCTAAGTGCAGCGTTCGACGTGCTCAGCCCAGCCGAGAAAACCGTGGCGCTGTTTTTTCAGGAAAACCGCGAGGAGGTGTTGATCGCATCTGCGACATCTATGGCCGCGCAGGCAGGGTCCAGTGACGCAACGGTCGTGCGCACGGCCAAGGCGCTCGGGTTTAGCGGACTTGAAGACATGCGCCGAACGCTGGCCCGCGATATCCGCGATGGCATATCTCCTGCCAGCCGGATGGCACGCACCATCCACGCCGTCGGTGACGATCTCGGTTCAGTGCTACAGGTGACAGTCGATATCAACCAGACCTCGCTGGAAGAATTGCGCCGCGATATTTCCCCTGCGCTGTTTGAAAATGTAGTTGGCGAGGTCATCAAAGCATGCCGCATCGCAATTTTTGGAATCGGCCCGTCCAGTGCGATGGCCGAATATTTGTCAATCGGGCTGGGCCGCCTTGGTCTTGACACGATAAGCCTGACCCAGACCGGTTTATTGCTTGCCGACAAAATACAGCATTTCCGTGAAGGGGACCTGTTGGTCATTTTTGCCTACGGAAGGGTCTATCGGGAATTGGCGGTCCTGCTAGACCAGGCCGATCAGCACGCCATACCGTCAATCCTGATATCCGACACTCTTGGCCCAAAACTACACCACCGGGTCAGTCATGTTTTGCCGGTGGCGCGGGGCCGTATGAACATGTTGAGCATGCACACAGCCACCCTTGCCCTGATCGAAGCGCTTATGGTGGGCGTTGCCATGAAGCGCTCGAAAGAAAGCATGGCAAGTCTTGAGACCCTCAATGAAATACGCACAGCCCTTAGTGATCAGAATATGGATATCTGAAAGCGCTGTAGCCTCCAGTTTGGTCTGGGCCCACACCCTAGAACACCAGAACCATATTTGCGGTGAGCTTCAGATCCGCAAGCACGGGCGCATGGAGGACGGGCAGCCCGAATGGCGCGCGGCTGGGCTACCGGTCGAGGCGGGTGACGGGTCTGCGTAGGATCAGCGCTATTTGGCAAGCGCCTTTACGACGGCCCCGACCAGCGCGAGGCTTGCCACTGCGCCATCGCTCTCGCCCTTTTCAAAGTCATCCCCGTCCTGCGCCATTTGGTTTGTGACATGGGCAAAGCACAGAACGTCTTTTGCGCGCGCCTGTGCAAAAGCGTAAAGCGCCGCCGCTTCCATTTCTACGGCCAGAACCCCACGGGCAGCAATTGCGGCAATTGCTGTTCCAGTTTCCCGATAAGGGGCATCGGTGGTCCATGTCGCCCCGGTTATTACCGGAAACGAAAGCCCGCCAAAAGCGTTGCTCAATCGCGAAATCATCCGCTGCGAAGCATCCGCAAAATCGGATGCGGGCAGGTAGTGATAGCTGGTACCTTCGTCCCTTAGTGCTTTGTCGATCAGGATGAAACAGGGCGAGGTCAGTGTCTCGGCAATCTGGCCCGCCGATGTGACGCTAATCAAAATCTTGCAGCCGGAAACGAACAATTGCTCGGCGAGCAATACCGCAAACGAGGCTCCGACAGCGTTGCCGATCACACCGATCTCGACCCCGTCAAGGTTAAACCGGAAAAGCGCGGTGTGATAACAGGCCCAAAATCGGCAGCGTTCGGCTTTTCCTTCGGCCACAAGCCTGCGCACGATGTCGCCATCCGGATCCAGCAGGCAAACATCGGGCACCTCGCCTGACGGGATTGCGCGTTGCCGCCGCGCCTCGCGCAACAGGTTCTCGGGGCGAAAAACTGGTGAATCGTCGTAATGTTTATCCGCTAGAATGGGAGGGATAGTGAGATCGGTCATCGGAATGCTTTCAGTCGGGCAAATGGTTATCAGGCAAGCCCCGATGCATGAAAATCAATTCATGTCGGATGAATTGCCAATTGGTTTCTCGCAAAACAGTGTAAACAACAAAAGCCTGGCCACTTCAGATAGTATATTTTCAGGCATGGGTATTTATCCGTGTTAACAGGAACCATTGCACTGCGGCAGCGATCATTGAGATTGCAAATACGATTTGAAGCCCCGAATATGTTGCAATGATACCCGCAAGCAATGGTAGTAAGAATGCCGGTGCGGTGATTGCATTGAAATATCCGCTATAAGCGGGGCGTTGATTATCTGGCGATATCTCCATCAGGAACCCAATGACAGCAATGGTTAGCCCATTGGCAAGTGCACCACTCACGAAAAACAGAACGGTAAAGGTGAAAAACATCAGGTTGCCCTGCATATGCCCACCGAACCCGAGCACAAAGATTGCAAGTGGCGGGAACACACGCCCAAAGGCAATCACCTTGAGCAGGCTTACCTTACCCAACCTGTCGCCCCACCAGCCCCACAGGGGATTTGAAACCAGTGCGCCAATGGTCTGTGCTC
This sequence comes from Profundibacter sp., assembly GCF_056498605.1. Taxonomy (NCBI): domain Bacteria; kingdom Pseudomonadati; phylum Pseudomonadota; class Alphaproteobacteria; order Rhodobacterales; family Paracoccaceae; genus Profundibacter; species Profundibacter sp. Next base: position 54,458 of record NZ_JBSMEZ010000108.1, on the reverse strand, counting down.
CCAGCAACAAGGCGATGTTTTCCAGTGGAACACCGGATTGGCTGGCTTGGACGATATAAAACGGCATGGCCATTAATACCGCACCACCACACCATTGCGCATAGGTGAACAAGGCAAACTGTTTGTCAGTCTTGAAGGTTTTGACCCCGTCGTGCAAATATTGAAAGAACCCGTCTTTGGAAGCACTGGCCTGTGGTTCTGGCTCTCCCATTGCGGAAAAGACGCCGGACGACATAAACATCAGCACAGATGCCATGGCAAAAATTGCGGCATAGGACATTGGGAAAACCATGTTGCCGACAAACCTGTCAGCAATCGCAACAACCCCGAGCGCCAAAATTCCTCCGCCAAAGAACCTCGTGGCCATCAGGCGGCTGCGTAAATTGGAGGGCACAGAACGTGCCACAATATCATTGTAGGGCACCGCAACAATGCCGCTGATGAAAGCATAGGCTGTCCAGAGCACCATTACCGCGAATGAAAGAGCGGTGTTTGACCACCCTGCCCCCAAGAATAAAACCGCGGCCATTAACGCCATGCAAAACGCGCGGCCAAACGCACCGATCACATAGTATTTCATGCTTGAGCCAGAGCGTTGTGCCAAAAACCCGATTATCAACTGCGGGAACAACCAGCCAAACCGCAAAATCGCGGTCACGGCCCCCACCAGAATAGAGCTTCCGGTCAACTGGAACACCAGCGCCGACATGATGGTTGCCGAATCCACCGCGGTTGATCCAGCCTGAAATGTGATGCCGGCAGCTGCGACATGGGTAAAGCGACGGCGCTCTTTCATGTTCCTGACCAGTCTTTGGGATCAACATAAAGGCCGAACCAGATTGACCAAAGGCCAAGTGCGATAAACACAACGCCTATGATCCATCGGGTTTTCTTTAGCTTTTGTGCCAGTCTTTCCAATTGCTGTGACAGTCGGGGAATGAGTGCAAACGGGACCAGTGGCAATGACAGGAACAACCCGAACGAAAACATCATGCCAAACCCCGCCAGAATGGATCCGGTTGTTGCCGCCAGCCCAAGCAGGCCAAACAATATGGGCGCGGCACAAGCAGGGATGTTAAACCCGAAAGCTAGCCCGAGATAGAACGGGTTTTGTGCGGTTTTCCACGCTGCGGGGGCCAAATCTATCCGGCGTTTCACCATTCGCGTGTTGCCGGTAAGAAAAAGGATTCCCATCACTAAGTAGATCAGGCCGAACAACAGCCACATACCGGTTTGCAAGGGGATCAATTTCTGCCCGACAAATGTAATCAACGCCCCGAATAATCCTGCCATTACCGAACGTGTCAGCACGAAAATCAGGACAGCCTTGATTTTATCTGTATCTGCGCGCTCTTTCTGGGTGTTCAGAAAGACCAGATGCCCGCCAATTGTGCAGGGTTCAATAAACCCGAGCAAGCCTAATGCGATTGGTAGAATGACAAGTGTTTGTAGTGAGTATTCCAAATATGCGTCCTTTATTGGCATAAATACAGGTTCCCGCAACTGGAATGTCAACTGGAAAACTCACAGTAGCTCCGGCCATGTTTTGCGCGGTTCTACCCCGCACAGCAACTCAACTTTGCCACGTCCTTTTCAAAGGTTTGCGCGGCAAGTTTCAAGCCCTCGACGGTTGTCAGGTAGGGAAATATCATCCCGCCCAGATCATCATAGGTCATGCCCATCTTGAGCGCCATTACGACTGTCTGGATGCTGTCAGATCCTTCGGGGGCGAGGATATGTCCGCCCAGCAGCTTCTTGCTGCCCTTTTCGGCGACCAGTTTGATCACCCCGCGTGTGTCGCGTGCGGCCAATGCCCGTGGCACATGTTCCAGCGGCAGAACCGAGGTGACGGTTTCAATGCCTTGCGCATTCGCCGCCGCTTCGGTCAGGCCAACGCTGGCAACTTGCGGATCGGAAAAAACCACGGCGGGCATGGTGGCGTTGTCATAGGTCAGGCCCGCATCCGTCATTGCATTTTTAGCGGCCAGTTTGGCGCCATAGGCGGCCATGTAAACGAACTGGTCGCGCCCCGTCACATCGCCCGCCGCATAGACACCCGCAAGGCTGGTGCGCATCTGGGCGTCGGTCACAATGCCACCGCGCTTGTCGGTCGTGACCCCCGCCATATCTAGGGCAAGGCTGCCCGTGTTTGGCACCCGCCCTGTGGTGAGCAACAACCGTTCCGAGTTGATTTCCAGCGCTTTACCAGCCTGACCAGCGTGCAACGTGACCTGCCCGCTCAAAGTCTCGAACCTGTCATAAGTCAGACCGCCCATGACGGTAATGCCTTCATCGGCGAAATACCCAGTCAACGCCGCGCTGATTTCCGGCTCGGCCTCGGGCAATAACCCGCGACGGGTGACAATAGTCACCTTGGATCCGGCCCGTGCGAATATCTGCGCCAGTTCGACCCCGATATATCCGCCACCCATGATCATCATGGATGCTGGTAGTGTCTCAAGTTCCAGCGCCGAGGTGCTGTCCAGCCAGTCCACATCTGTTAGGCCGGAAATATCCGGCACATGCGGGCGCGACCCAGTCGCGATAATCACCTTGCCCGCTTTGATCATCTGCCCGTCAACCGCAACGGACCCGTCCGCCTGAAACTGCGCTGCGCCCTCGATGTAGGTCACAGCGTCGTAATTCGGCAAAACGTCGATGTATTTAGCGGCGCGCAAATCATCCACCAACGCCTGTTTCTGGCGCACAACGGCGGCCCAGTCGGTAACCCTGGCTGTCGCCTCAATGCCGTCAAACCTGTCGACTGCTGCGGCGGAATGCATGATTTCGACCGCGCGGATCATCGCCTTGGAGGGCACACAGCCAACATTGACACAAGTGCCGCCGATGGTGCCGTGCCCAATCAACGCAACCTTTGCGCCATCATCAGCCGCTGTAATAGCCGCCGAAAATCCGGCAGACCCAGCACCGATGACAATCAAATCGTAACCGCCACCCGATTTTTTTCCGTCACAACAATCTTTCATAGTGGAATTCCTTAGATTTTAGATGCTGGTTTGGCCGCGTTTGCGCCAAAGCGCATAGATCGTCAGCAGGATGAATATTCCAAGGGCTGGAAATAGCACATAATCGAGATAGCCGACCATCGCCGACAAACCAACAATTCCGAACAAGACCACAAGCACTGGCGTAAAGCAGCAAAGGGCAGCCGTAATGGTGCCGATCACCCCGACTTTCAAAAGCTTTTTATCATTCATGGTCTCAGGACTCGCCTTCGAGTATTGATGCTTCATATCCGGCAGAGGCCGATGCATCCGCAATATCATTGGTCGTGGTCACTGCATCATCAAACACAACCAGTGCCGTTCTTGTTTCTGAATCAGCCGTAACGGAAATGACGCCTTCAACTTTGCCCATCGCGGATTCGACAATAAACGGGCAGCTGGCGCAATACATTCCGGGGACGTCAAATTTTACCGTTTGTTCTGCGGCAAAAAGCGGGCTGGCCACAACAATGGTGGCGAGCGCAAAAAGGGGTGATTTAAGGTTCATGTGATGTCCTTTCAAAGACCAAGAAGAATGGGGGCAACGACCGGGGCAATCCAGTTCCAGAAAAGCGCCAAGATAATCAGGATGGTCGAGCCCCAAAGCGCAGATTTGACCAACTTGTTGGGCAAGGGCCGTGCGCAGGCCGCGCCATCGGCGCAGGCTTTGGGCTTGCGGTAGACCATCCAGTAGCCATAGGCGAGAAACCCAAGGGTGATGGTTATAAATATCGGCTTATAGGGGGCAAGTGCTGTCAGGTTTCCGACCCACGCACCCGACACGCCAAGGCTAAACAGGATTAATGGCACGATGCAGCAGCTCGAGGCTGCAATAGCCCCAAGAATACCACCCGCCGCAATCATACGTGTCTTGCGGGTTTCGTCCGATGCTTGTTCGTTTAGTATTTCAATTGTTTCGGTCATAGTTTTACCCGTGGTTTTGTGCCGTTTGATGATATATACGATCTGTAGCAGCTACAGATACAAGAGGTTTTTTGAATGTCCAAGATCACGAAAACGCGAGGTTATCCAATTGGTCAGATGTCGCGTGAAACCGGCGTCAATATTGAAACCATCCGGTATTATGAACGTATCGGTATTATGCCCAAACCGGATCGTACCGTCGGTGGCAACCGGCAATACAACCACGACCAGCTAAAGCGGCTGTTTTTCATCCGGCGTGCGCGTGGGCTTGGGTTCAGTCTGGAGGAAATCCGCGGGCTGTTTGAAATGGTAGATTGTAAGGATTTCACATGTGGCGAGGTGCATGACCTAACGGTTGATCATCTGGCCTCGGTTCAGGACAAGATTGCCAATTTAAGAAAGCTGGAAAAGGCGCTATCGAACATGGTGTCCGAATGTAGCCGCGGTGATGTGCCGGAATGCCCGATCCTTGATACATTGTTTGAAGCTGGATAGGGGCCGAGGCTTGGTTTAATCCGTAGTATGATGCTCCGTAAGGCACTCTGAATGATCTCCTAAAACCTGCAAGATACGGCATTCGGCGATACTGTTTCCGCGACAACCTACGATCATTCGTTTCAGTTCTTTGCGAAGTGCCTTGAGCCGCTCTAGGCGCTTCTCGACCTCCCGCAACTGGCGCGTCGCAATCTTATCGACCTCCTCGCAGGACTGTTGCGGCTGATCCGCCATGCCAAGCATTTCACGAATATCCTGTAACGGAAACCCCAATTGCCGTGCGTGCCGGATAAACGATAGCCGGTCTAGATCGGTATTGTGATACCGCCTTTGCCCCCCTTGCGAACGTTCGGGTTCGGGCAATAGCCCAATCTGCTCGTAATACCGGATGGTTTGAACATTGGTTCCGGTTTTACGCGACATTGTTCCTATGGACAGCATGAGTCTTCCTTTTCAGGTGCTATTTCTCAAACTTATACCTTAAGGGCCGCAGCGCGTTAATCGTTACCAGAACGGTCGCGCCGGTATCGGCCATAATGGCCATCCAAAGCGAGGTAACCCCCATGATTGTCGTGACCAGAAACACAGCCTTTAACCCCAGAGCGAGCGTAATATTCTGGTGAATATTCGTCATTGTGGCGCGCGACAGTTTGATCAGTGCCGGAACGTCCCTAACCCGTTCGTGCAACAGCGCCGCATCTGCCGTTTCCAGAGCCACATCGGTGCCGCCGCCCATAGCTATTCCCACATCGGCACGGGCAAGGGCGGGTGCGTCGTTTATTCCGTCCCCGACCATTGCGATATTACCGCGGCCCTTTAGCGTCTCTATCGCGTCCAGCTTGTCTTGTGGCAACAATTCGGCCTGAACCTCGATGCCCAGTTGCGCGCCAAGTGCGGCTCCGGTGCGCTGGTTGTCGCCGGTTAGCATCACGGATGCGATGCCAATATCTGCCAACTCCTGTATCGCCGGTTTCGCGTCATCGCGCAATTCATCGCGCAGGGCAAACACGCCCAGTAAAACCTTTTCAACGATGACAGCCGCGACGGTTTTTCCGTCCGCTTCCAGCGCTTGAATTGAGGCGTCCTGTTCGGTGGAAAACTTGGAAATCTCGCGCCCATAATTGGGCGAAGCAATTGTAACCAGTTTGCTGCCGACTTTGGCCTGCACCCCACGCCCGCTTAGCGCTTTGGAATTTGTGACCTTTTTGAGCGTGACCTCGCGCGATGCAACCTCGTCCACGATAGCAACGGCTAAGGGGTGCGATGATCCGGCCTCGACCGAACCCGCAAGCATCAGCATGGCGTTTTCGGTGCCGGTAAACACCTGTATATCAGTGACCTTGGGCGTACCTTGGGTCAGCGTTCCGGTTTTGTCAAACGCCACCAAAGCGACCTTGCCTATGGCCTCGAGCACGGCACCGCCTTTCATCAACAGCCCGTGTTTTGCGCCTGCTGATATCCCGGATGTGATTGCCGCAGGCGTTGACAGAACCAGCGCACAAGGACAACCGATCAACAAAATTGCCAACCCCTTGTATATCCAAGGCTCCCATGCAGCACCCATCGTAAGCGGGGGAATGATCGCGATCAAAGCCGACACAACAATGACACCCGGGGTGTAATACTTGCTAAAATCATCAATGAACCGCGCGGTTGGCGCCTTGCTTGCTTCGGCATCTTCAACCATCTGAAGAATGCGCGCGATCATGTTGTTCTCGGCACCCTTTTCGACCGTTACACGGATCACCCCGTCGGCATTAATGGTGCCCGCATAAACGCCGTCGCCGACGCCTTTGCGCTTTGGCATGGATTCACCGGTGACAGCCGCCTCATCTATCGAGGTTTGCCCGTCAATGATCGCCCCATCCGCAGGCACCCGTCCCCCCGGGCGCACTTCGATCATGTCGCCGACCACCAGTGTATCGGCCTGAACTTCGCGGGTTGCCCCGTCGACAACCAGATATGCGGATTTTGGCACCAGATCGGCCAATGCCTGCACCGAACCACGCGCCTTGGCCGCCGCAATCATTTCCAATAATTCGCCAATCAAAAACAGGAACACCACAACAGAGGCTTCGGCGGCTTCATCAATGATAATCGCACCGATAACTGCGATGGTCACCAGCGTTTCAATGGTAAACGGTAGCCCCGAGAAGGCACTGAGGATTGCTTTGCGGGCCAGCGGATACAAGGCGATTAGCGCGGCAAGTGCATAGCCGTAACCAGCATAATCAGGCAAAACGAGGGACAAGATTCCGGCAATGGCCAGTAAAATGCCCGAGAATATCACCAGACGGCCCTTGCCCGTCTGCCACCAAGCCGGCACCACATCGGGGGTTTTCCCTGCTGGTTTGGCTATTTTATAACCAAGCCTTTCAACGGCCTGTATCACCGCGCCCGCATCTGACGCACCCCCTGCCAAATCAAATTTCATTTTCTGATTCGTGTAATTCAGGCTAACGTTTTCCACTCCGGGTAACTTGCAAACTACACCTTCGATTTTGCTGGTGCAGCTAGGGCAATCCATCCCGTCGATCTGTAGTGTTTGTTGCTTAGCCATTGTGAAAGCCCTTAATTTAGAATCATCTACCATCAGCTATACTTTCTACAGTGGCTGTAGGTTCAAGCAGATTTTTCTGTCGTAGGCCTGATCAAGCGTCAATGTTGACCATCGACGCTTGATTTATCTTGTCAGTCGCTACCGGTATGCCCCGTGCTGCCTGCATCTTCCTCGTGTTCTTCGGCAGTGTCGTCACCCCCATGCATCAACTCTTCGATATCATGGGGAATATCTGCCTGGGAAAATTTTGCTTGCTCATCCCTGTCATGAACGAACGCAATGATCGCTGCCAACTCCTCACCGCTAAGCTCAATCTGCTCTCCCAATTCGTTTTCCTGCATTGCGATCATGGCCCCAGCACCACGCCACATATTCGCGGCGAAATCGAAGGCATTCATTGGTGTTTCCATATAGTCGGCCGAAAACTCTGGGGCATCTTCTCCACCGATACCATTGACCGAATGGCACACAACACACCCCTTAGCGGCAAATAGCTTGCGCCCTCTTACGGGGTCAAAACCGGGAATTTCCAAACCGTTTTCAAGAACGAAACCCGATCTTGACATTTGTGCGCTAACTTCTGGGTTTTGTTGCGCCAGACTGATGTTTGGTGCAATCGCCGCGGCAGTGACAAGGCTGGTCATTAAAATTTTGTATTTCATCTTCATGTTCCTTCGTTTGATAGGCTTCAGTTAATTTTATGAGTTGGCGACTTGGAAACAACGTTTGGCTGTTTCTGTAGAAATGCGTTTTGACTTGTTCTTGAAAGATCGGAACGCGCTTTTGTAACAGTGCCCTTCCAGCACATATCGCAAACCGGATCGCCCGCTGAAAGCGTTGATTGCCTTGCGTAATGCCCGTCGCGCCCATCACCTGCGATGATGTCCGCACCGGGCCAGTCATACTGGCACCAACTTGCAAAAAACGCGTCTAGTTCGCCGTTGTCGCCTTCTGCTTTGATCAAGTCACGCACAAAAGTCTGCGGCGGGCAGTGGGTGAAATATGTGTAGATATTTCCCCTGTCACTCCAGCTTTTGACGGCATACCCAAGTGCACCAGTTGCCCCGAAAGGGAAGCGTAATAATTGCCGTATCGTGCGTTTTAGTCGTTTTGCAGGGTCTCTAGATGTCAACCGAAACGGTAATGAAACCAACCGAAGTTGGCTTGCGTAGATATCCCAACCGATTTCTGCGACGGTCTCGATGGCGTCTTCTTTTGCGACCCCCATGGTTTTCAAAACGCGAAACGCCGCGATGGTCGTGATCGCGAGTTCAACCATGATCCTGTTGCCGATGTTGGGGAGTTGATGCAGGCGAGCTATCGAGCGCAAATTTTGCAGCTCATGTTGCATCAGCTCCATAAAATTCCGGATGTCCTTGCGTTGAAATCGGATCGGGTCGTTGTCTGCAGCCACAAATTCCTTGCGCAACAATATCTTTCGCGCCGCTCTGCCAAGATATTTTAGCAAAGCCCACTGAAGCGCTTTCCACGCGATTGATGTCTGGCTTTCGATCCGGGCCGACATTGTGATCACCCTATCAAAGTTTGACGCGCCGCAATCGCAGTGCATTGGAAATCACCGAAACCGACGACAAGCTCATCGCTGCCGCGGCGATCATCGGAGACAACAATGTTCCGGTCAGTGGGTAAAGGATGCCCGCTGCAACCGGAACACCTGCCGCATTATAGGCGAAGGCAAAAAACAGGTTCTGTTTGATGTTCCTAAGCGTTGCCTTGGCCAGTTTGCGTGCGCGCACAATGCCCGACAGGTCACCCCCGAGCAGGGTGATGCCGGCGCTTTCCACCGCCACATCTGCACCGGTGCCCATAGCGATTCCGACATCGGCAGCGGCCAAAGCGGGGGCATCATTTACTCCGTCACCAGCCATAGCGATAGAATGGCCAGCGCGGCGCAATTCTTCGACCAAATTCTTTTTGTCCTCGGGCATCACACCTGCGCGCACCTCGTCGATGCCCAGCTGCGACGCCACGGCCTGCGCCGTGCGTTCATTGTCACCCGTGGCCATGATGATCCGCAGGCCTGCAGCATGTAGTGCCTTAATGGTGTCGGCCACGTTGCCCTTGATCGGGTCAGCCACCGCAACGATTCCAGCCAAGGCGCCATCCACCGCCACATACATCGCCGTTTTTCCATCACTGCGCAGCGCATCGGCCTGAATATCTATCATGTCGGTCTCAAGCCCAACCTCGACCATCATCGCCTTGTTGCCCAAGGCAACCTTGCGCTTGCCAATACTACCCTGAACACCTTTGCCCGTGACCGCTGCAAATTCATTGATCTTGCCTATTTTTAGACCCTTTGCCTCGGCCCCCGCGACAATCGCCTCGGCCAAAGGATGTTCCGAGCCTTTCTCGAGCGCCGCAGCCAATGACAGTAACGTGCTTTCGTCGATGTCCCCCAGCACGATTGTATCTGTTAGCTTGGGCTTGCCCTCGGTCAAAGTGCCGGTTTTGTCGACGATCAGCGTATCCACACTGGCCATCAATTCCAAAGCCTCTGCATCCTTAATCAACACACCTGCCTGCGCCCCCCGTCCAGCAGCGGTGGTAATCGAAATCGGCGTGGCTAAGCCCAGCGCACAAGGACAGGCGATGATCAGCACCGAAACGGCCGATGCCACGGCGAAAATAAGCGCCGGTTCAGGTCCGAAAAAGAACCAGACAACAAAGGCCGTGATCGCGATCAGCACCACCAGCGGCACAAAGATAGACGATACCTTGTCGGCCATGCCCTGAATGGGCGCGCGCGAGCGTTTTGCCCCTGCAACCATTTCAACGATTTGCGATAGCACGGTATCGGCGCCAACGCGGGTGGCCTCTATCACCAATGATCCGTTCTTGTTGATGGTACCGCCCGTCACGGTGTCGCCTGCGGATTTTTCAACCGGCACCGGCTCGCCGGTCAGCATGCTTTCATCAATCGCGGTCGTGCCCTCAACGACAACGCCGTCCACCGGCACTGCATCCCCGGGGCGCAGGCGCAAGCGGTCTCCTTCAAGGATGTTCTCAAGCGGCGCGTCGTATTCATCGCCGTTTGGTAATATTCGCCGCGCGGTTTTGGGCGCAAGATCCAGCAATGCCTTTATGGCGTCCCCGGTGCGTTCGCGGGCGCGCAACTCCAGCACTTGTCCGACGAAAATCAGGGTGATAATCACTACAGCCGCCTCGTAATAGGTGCCGACATTGCCGCCCTCACTATACGCTTCGGGAAACACGCCGGGCAGGAACGTGGCCACAAGGCTGTAAAGATAAGCCGCCGCCACCCCGAGCGAAATCAGCGTCCACATATTGGGGTTCATCCTGCGGATCGAGTTCCAGCCGCGCACGAAAAAGGGTTGTGCGGCCCAGAGCACAATCGGTGTTGCAAGCAGAAACTCCAGATAGACAGAAGCCCTTTCACCAATCCATTCGCGGATTGGCAGACCAATAAACGGCCCCATAGTCATCACCACCAGCGGCACCGCAACGGTAGCGCTGATCCACATGCGACGGGTGAAATCTGTCAACTCCTCGTTTGGTTCATCTCCGGTTGCAATGACAGGTGCAAGCGCCATGCCGCAGATCGGGCAAGCGCCGGGGTCTTGCTGCACGATCTCGGGGTGCATGGGGCAAGTGTAATCAACGCTTTGGTTTTGGACCTCTTTCACCAGTTTGCTGTTGCCAGAGGCATAGAAATATGGATCAGCCTCGAACTTGCCATGGCATTTGTCGCTACAGAAATGAAACTCCTGTTCCTGATACTGCGCCGATGGTTTGCCAGCATCCAACGCCACTTGCATGCCACAAACAGGGTCGGGGGCTGTATTGTCTCCGCCAGGAATAGTGGCGTGTTCGTGGTCGCTGTGATGATCGGTGTTCATAATTCTCTCCACAAAAGACTGATTGAACCCAAAGGTAATCCCTCCAGTAACTAGAAGGTCAAGACCCCGTATTTTGCACTCCAATTTTGGAAACCGGTAGCCGCCGCTGTGCCAAAAATAGAATGCCCAGACCCAGAAGGATCATCGGAATTGACAGGGATTGTCCCATCGAGACGCCCCAATCCCCAAAGCTGGCGATATAACCAAACGGGTTATCCGGCGTGATGAATTGCGCATCAGCTTGGCGGAAAAATTCCACGATAAAACGCGACACACCGTATCCGGCAATGAAAATTCCGGTAATTTGACCAGGTGTTTTCAGCCATTTAAGTCGCCACGCTAGAAACAACAGGATTGATCCAAGTAATAACCCTTCCAGTCCGGCCTCATACAGTTGCGACGGATGTCGGGCGCAAATTCCGGCCACGTCGGGGCAATTTTGCGCCGTAGAACCGGGGAAAGCAACGCCCCAAGGCAGATCGGTCGGCCGGCCCCAAAGCTCGTTATTGATGAAATTAGCAAGCCTGCCCAGAAACAATCCGGGGGCGGTGGCCAGCGCCAGCGCATCGGCCACACCAATCATCGGCAGCCCGTGCTTCCAACAAAATATCAGCCCGGCAATCGTCACCCCCAACAGCCCGCCATGAAACGACATGCCCCCTTGCCAGACCATCAGAATTTCACTTGGGTTCTGAAAATAATAGCTGGGTTGATAAAACAGTACGAAACCAAGGCGTCCACCCAGAATGACCCCCAGAATGACCCATGTCAGGAGGTTTTCGATGTGTTCAGGTGTTAGTGGCGGGGTATCGTTCGGCCACAGTTCTTTGTTGCGTACGGCCCGTAATATAATGCGCCAGCCGATAAGCAGGCCGACGATATACGCCATTGAATACCACCGCAGCGCCAAGGTGAATCCGCCTATATCAATTGAAAAGATATCCGGTCCTATATCTGGAAATGGGATGAAACCTGTCATATTTTTCCTCGTTCTTTTTGTAAGTTGTTATTATTTCTCCCGCGAAAAGCGGCGGTCAAAAGAGGTAGGCCCGTGATCACCCCGAGACCCAGAACTCCCCAGACTACGCCGCCCATATCCGCGCTAGCGACTTCACCGCCGAAATGGGCCAGCAGGAAACTTGCGGGGATAATTCCGGTTAAGGTTGCCAAGGCAAAGCGCCATGTTTGCAAGCTGCTAAGACCTGCTGCGTAGCTGACCAGATCGAAGGAAACAAACGGCATTAGACGCGACAGCAGAACAATGGCCGTCAAGGCGTTTTGTGAGCCAAGCATGCCGATATCAATCCGCGCACCGAACCATTTCAATAAAACGTCGCGCCCCAGCCATCGCCCCAACCCGAACGCAATAAGCGCCCCGATTTCTGCGCCGATCACTATGTAAGCCGTGCCATATATATGGCCATATGCCGCCCCTGCAGCCAATGCGATCGGGGCGCTGGGGATCGGGCTGGCGACCACCGCAAATGTCATCAAACCAATGACGATCAGCGGCCCGAAAATTCCGGCCATGGCAACCCAACCCTCAATGGCTTCGCGCGACAGCCCAGTTTTCACAAATGAAAACCCGCCGTTGCCTTGCAACAGCCATAGTGTCAGCGCTGCCAGAATGACAACGCTGAACACCAGTATTTTTCCATATCGGACGTGGGGCATTTATGACCTCGGAGCTGTGCTGCGCCCCTTTATTTGTCGGGACGCCTAAGTCATGCCGCTTGCACGACATCCTCCAGCATATCACGAACTTTTGCCGCGACTGATTGCAAGCCAGTATTTTCAATTGCCTGCATCGATGCCACCGGATCAATAGCGCTAATTTCGATGCCGCCTTCAACTTGCCTCAGGATCACATTACAGGGCAGCATTGCCCCGACCCGTGGCTCCAGTCCGATTGCTTCGTGTGCCATGTTTGGATTGCAGGCCCCAAGAATCCGGTAAGGCTCCATGTCGACATCAATTTTCTTCTTCATCGTCACCTTGACGTCAATTTCAGTCAAGACACCAAAGCCGGCATCAGTCAACGCAGCCCTGACCCGCTGGTCAACTGCATCAATATCGGCACCGACAACCACACGGTTGATTGTATATGTCATTTTAGATTTTCCTTGCTTACTTTGCTATGTATTTTACGAGTGCCGTTATCGCGAGCACTGTGAAGACGACGACAAGCAGCATCCAAAGGCCGCCCATTCCAAAACCCATCATTTTTTAGTCCTTTCCAGTGTGGTTCGGCCGTCGGGCCCATGCTCGACGGCCGTGTGTGATTAATTGTCGGCCGCTGCTTCTCCGTCCGTACTGCCCATGCCTTGCATATTCTGACCCATGCCACCGGCCTGAGCTTTCATGGCCTGCATCCGCTCTAGGCGGCTGGCGGGTGCTGTCATTTCCTCAAGCGTCACCTGACCGTCGCCGTCATTGTCAAATCCCTGAAAGCGGTCCACCATCTGTTCGCGGATGTTGGCACTATGCAGAGTTTCAAATTCCGCAATCGACAGGCTTCCGTCGCCGTCGGCATCAAATTCTTTCAGCTTTGCAGTTAGACCTGCGCGGGCCTCTTCTGCCGTGACCATGCCGTCATTGTCGGCATCCATCATCGGCATTTTCATACCGCCCATCATCATGCCACCTGCCGGACCTGCGCCGGTTTTACCCATGCCGCCCATCATGTGCCCCTGGCCGCCCATCGACCCCATGCCACCTTGACCGGCACCGCCCATCATCTGGCTGTGCATGCGCATCATCATTTGCATCATCTGCTTATGGTTGCCCATACCAGCGCCCATGCCTTCCCCCATACCGGCACCCATGCCAGCCCCGCCCAGATCTCCCATCACCTCGGACCCTTGGCCTTTTTGACCGTGATGTTGTTGCTGGCCCTGTGCAAAGGCCGGGAATGCCAGTGCGGTTGCTGCGATAAATCCTAATGCGATTGTTGTGTTGCGGTTCATTGTTCCACCTCGTGATTGTTGTTTCGATGACTTCAATATGGAGGCTTGCAGTCGCACTACTATGCCTGTGACGTCGGCAAAATGTATCGCTCTGTCGCAAGATAAGCTGTGGATACAGAATGCTACAATTTAGTGGGGAATCTTCCAGATGTTCGCGGTATAAACAGAACCATGAGCAAAATACCACATATCCTGATTGTCGATGATCACCGCGATATACGCGACGCCGTAACCCGTTATCTAGAGAAGAACGGCATGCGGGCGACAAGCGCACATGACGCCATAGATATGGATGCCAAAATGGTTGCGGGCCGGTTCGATCTGATTGTGCTCGATGTCATGATGCCCGGAGAGGATGGTTTGTCGGTTTGCCGCAGGCTTTCTGCTAAGGGCGAAACACCGATCCTGATGCTCACGGCATTAAGCGAAGACACAGACCGGATTGTCGGGCTGGAAATCGGCGCGGACGACTATCTGTCCAAACCGTTCAACCCGCGCGAGTTGTTGGCGCGGATCAAGGCGATTTTACGCCGCACGGAACGGGCCCAAACCAGCGCAGGAGAGCTTTCTGGGCATCGGGTGGAGTTTGCGCACTGGATTCTGGATACCGACCGTCGGGTGCTGGTCGATCATGATGGGAATGATACCAGCCTGACCACGGCGGATTTCAAATTGCTTACTGTCTTTCTTGAAAGACCCCGCTTTATCCTGAACCGCGACCAGTTGCTGGATCTTGTCGCTGGCCGTGCTGCACAGGTTTTTGATCGCACCATTGATAACCAGATTAGCCGTCTACGACGCAAAATCGAACGTGACCCAACCCAGCCGGAAATCATCACAACCGTTCGTGGCGGTGGATACTGCCTGTCGGTCGACGTCAAGGAACTGACGTGATGCGTGACCTTTTTAGCAGCTTGCGCGGACAGGTCATTCTACTGATTATATTCGCGCTGTTGATCGCGCAGGCGGTCAGTCTTTGGCTTTTTGTGGATGAAAGAAGCCTCGCGGTTCGGGCTGCCCTCGGGTTTGAGGCGGCGGATCGGGCTGCGAATATCGCATTGCTGATTGAAGAGGCCCCGATTGATTTGCATCCCTCGATCCTTCGGGCCGCCAGTTCGCCTTTGGTGCGATTTGAACTCGCCGCGATACCTGCTGTCGACCATCAGGGCCACGGTCGCGGTAGAGGGATAGAAAAGCGGATAAAAACCTTGATGGGAAGCGAATTCACAGCCCCCATCCGGGTCGAGTTGCACGAGATAGAAACCGAACTGGTTTCTGTGCCCGGTATTCCGCAAGAAATGCTCGAGATGCACAGGGAAATGCTGCACGACACGTTGTCCACGATGGAAATGCGGCTCTCGATTGCGCTGGAGGCAGGGCAATGGTTGAATGTTGAAACCAGATTCCATCGACCCCCATTACAATGGGCATGGGTTTCCACGTTAAGTTTCGGAATTACATCCGCATTTATTCTGATTTTGGCGCTCTGGTTCGTATTGACGCGCCTTATTGGGCCATTGCGCAATCTGTCTAATGCGGCCGAACGGTTGGGGCGCGGCGAAGAGGTGGCAGAGCTGCACCCAACCGGACCATCGGAGGTGCGCGACCTGACCAAAGCATTTAACCGCATGCAGGCGCGATTAACGCGGTTTGTAGCAGACCGCACACGGCTATTGGCAGCGCTCGGTCATGATCTGCGTTCGCCGTTGACGGCGATACGGGTGCGGGCAGAAATGGTTGAGGATGATGAAACACGCGACCGGATCGTAGCGTCGGTTGAGGAAATGCAGGAGATGGTCGACGCAACGCTGTCTTTTGCCCGCGGCATGGCGACGTCCGAGCCATCTGAAACAGTTGACTTGGGGCAGTTTGTGGAAAGCCTGTGTCATGAGTTGCAAGAAACCGGCTGCAATCTGGATTTCGAGATGTCGGAGGGTATATTTGCCCGTATCAGGGCAACCTCGTTACGGCGCGCGCTCAGGAATGTTATCGAGAATGCAGTGCGCTATGGCGCAATCGCGCATGTCAGCCTACAGGAACAAAATGACACGGCGCAAATCCTGATCGCCGATGATGGTCCCGGCATTGCCACGGACGCATTGGAAAAGGTGTTTGATCCCTTCGTGCGCCTGGAAACCTCGCGATCCAGAGAGACCGGCGGCACCGGTCTGGGCCTTTCGATCGCAAAAACCATTATTCAGGCACATGGTGGAAACATAACGCTTGAAAACCGGCCCGAGGGTGGCTTGCTCGCAATAATCGAGCTGCCTTTGGAAGATGAAATATACAACACTACAGAAAGGAAAACCGATGAAGAACACACTGCACATATCAGCATTGATGATAGCAATATTGGCATCAACGCCCTTGATGGCAAACTCTCACGGGGCAATTGGTGACCGCTATTATGGACACATGTATGACGGCGGCGGGATGGGGTTTTTCGGGATTGGAATGATGGTCCTTGTTTGGGGCAGCATTATTCTGTTGTCCGTCTTGGCCATCCGGGTTTTTACCGGCCAGAACAAAGGGCGTAATGCTGAATCCGACGCGCTTGATATCCTGCGTGAAAGATTGGCAAAGGGGGATATCGAACCTGAAGAATTCGATACCCGCCGCAAAGCTCTCGAAAGCTAGGCAGCCGCGGGCGTATTTTCTTGCGCCTCAATCTCGCTGAATGAACTGAGAAAAAGGATATGAAATGACGCCTGAAATCGGCCAATTCGCCCTGTCGCTTGCTCTGATGCTTGCTTTGATTCAAAGCGTCTTGCCGATGATCGGTGCGGCGCGCGGCAATACGCTCTGGATGCAAAGCGCAAGCTCGACAGCGCTTGGGCAGGCCCTGTTTGTCGCCATCGCGTTCGGGGCATTGATGCGATCCTTTATTGTCAGTGACTTTACGGTTGTGAATGTGGTCGAGAACTCAAACTCCCTGCAACCGATGCTGTTCAAGGTTGCCGGAACATGGGGCAGCCACGAGGGCTCACTTTTGCTCTGGGTTCTCATTCTGGCGGTGTTTGGCTTGGGGGTTGCGCTGTTTGGCTCCAACATTCCGGCCGCGCTGCGGGCGCGCACGTTGTCCGTTCAAGCGTGGATCAGTGTCGGGTTCCTGACATTTCTATTGCTCACTTCAAATCCGTTCGACCGGATATTTCCGGCCCCACTGGATGGTACAGACCTGAACCCGCTTTTGCAGGACTTCGGCTTGGCCATACACCCGCCCTTGCTGTATTTTGGCTATGTCGGGTTCTCGATTGTGTTTTCCTTTGCCGTTGCCGCCTTAATAGAGGGGCGCGTTGATGCGGCTTGGGCGCGCTGGGTTCGCCCGTGGACGCTTGCCGCCTGGATGAGCCTGACCGCCGGTATCGCGCTTGGGTCGTGGTGGGCCTATTACGAGTTGGGCTGGGGCGGTTGGTGGTTCTGGGATCCGGTGGAAAACGTATCCTTCATGCCTTGGTTGCTTGGCACGGCTTTGCTGCATTCCGCCATCGTGACCGAAAAACGCGGTGCCTTCAAAAGCTGGACTATCCTGCTCGCGATCCTGACCTTCTCGCTGTCCTTGCTGGGCACATTCATCGTGCGCTCGGGTGTATTGACATCAGTGCATGCCTTTGCCGTCGATCCTGAACGCGGCTTCTATATCCTCGGCCTGTTGGGCCTGTCGATTGGCGGATCACTTGCGCTTTATGCATGGCGTGCACCTGCAATGGAGGACGGTGGCCTGTTCGCGCCCGTCAGCCGCGAAGCGGGGCTTTTGATCAATAACCTGCTTTTAACCGTTGCCGCCGGTATTGTGCTGTTTGGAACGCTTTATCCGCTGATCCTCGAGGCGGTGAGCGGCGATAAAATCTCGGTTGGCCCGCCGTTTTTCAATTCCAGTTTCATCCCGATCATGCTGCCACTGATTTTCCTGATGGGAATAGGTCCGTTCCTGTCATGGAAGCGCGCAGACCTGCGCGGCATTCTTCAAAGGCTTACGGTGGTTGCCGCAATTAGTGCGCTGATTGCCCTTGGCAGCTGGTATCTGACCACCGGTGGCCCTGCCCTTGCCATTGTGGCCATCGGTCTGGCGATCTGGCTGTTGCTGGCAACGATCAAAGAATGGGCCATGCGCATCAAACTGTTTACGGCCCCCTTTTCAGAATCCCTGCGCCGTGCCCGCAACCTTCCTCGCGCCGCACACGGCATGTCGCTGGCCCACGCCGGTATGGCGGTGGCGATCCTCGGGTTTGTCGGCTCAAGCGCATGGAAATCCGAAGAGATCGTGTTTGTCACGCCGGGCGACAGCATCAGCATTGCCGGATTTGATGTGCGTTTTGACGGCACCCAGCGGTTGCGCGGGCCGAATTATGTGGCGGACCGTGGCACGCTTGTGGTCACGAAAAACGGCAAACCCGTCACAACCCTGTTCCCTGAACGGCGCTTTTATCCGGTGGCGCAAAGCACCACGACGGAATCTGCAATCCGGCAAACACTGGCGGGTGATCTATATGCCTCACTTGCAACCCCGGCTGCGGAAGATGCGGCCGAGGGCGCGTGGACCTTGCGGATTCTTTACGAACCTTTGGTGAATTTCATCTGGATCGGTTCCATCATGCTATTTCTTGGTGGCGGGTTGTCTTTGTCCGATCGCCGTTTGCGCGTCGGGGCACCTCGTCGCAAATCACAAGCCCCGTCACTGGCCACACCCGCGGAGTAAATCATGCAGCGTCTGTTCTTCGCGATTCCAATTCTGATTGTTCTTGTCATTGGTGGCTTTCTGCTCTGGGGGCTGAATCCGGATCGTGACCCAAGTGGAATTCCGTCCGTGTTGATCTCGCAACCCGTTCCTGAATTCCAACTACAACCTGTCGAGGGGGTGGATCGCCCCGGCTTGTCCACTTCGGATTTGGCACAAGCAGGTGACGTTGTGGTGGTTAATGTGTTTGCATCTTGGTGTGTGCCCTGTCGCGCGGAACATGCTGTTTTAACCCGCATGGTGCAACAGGACGGGGTACGTTTGATGGGAATCAACTACAAGGACAAACCGGCGGATGCACGCAACTGGCTGGAGAACCTTGGCAATCCCTATGAGAGAATTGGTTCTGATTTGAAGGGGCGCGCTGGAATTGAATGGGGCATTTCCGGTGTTCCTGAAACATTCATCATTGGGGCCGACGGTGTTGTGCTTTTCCGTTATGTCGGCCCAATAATCGGGCCGAATGCGGAAACCAAGTTTTTGCGGGCACTGGTGCAGGCACAGGCAATGGTCGAGGGCAACTCATGATCAAGAAGCTTTTGATCACACTGTCTGTTTTCTTGTCTATGACAGCTTTTGCCTTCGCGGTTGAGCCTGATGAAATTCTGGACAATCCGGTTCTGGAGACCCGCGCCCGCGCCCTGTCAAAACAGGTTCGCTGTGTGGTTTGCCAAAATCAGGACATCGACAGCTCGAACGCCGGGGTTGCGCGTGATCTGCGCATATTGGTGCGAGAACGGTTAACGGCGGGTGATAGTGATGCCGATGTGTTGGCATATCTTGTGGCCAGATACGGCGATTATGTTTTGTTCAAACCCCCATGGAAACCCAGCACATATGCTTTGTGGTTGGCCCCCGGGGCGATGATACTATTTGGCGGTCTGGCCGTTGTTTTTGTGCTCTCTGGTCCCAGAAAACGTCGCAAACCCACGGACAAGCTTAGCGATGTTGACGAGATAGAGATCGCTGAAATCATCCGGAAAAATACGGTGGAAAACTAAATGGTATTTTGGATCACTTTGGGCGTGTTGAGCGTTATCGCTATCGCCACCCTGATTTGGCCGCTCATGCGCCAACATCAATCAACGCTCGACTGGCAATCAGGCGCGTTGGCGATCTATGCAGATCAGCTCAAGGAAGTTGAGACTGACGCACAGCGCGGGTTGATCTCGTCCGATGATGCACAGGCAGCCAAACTAGAAATCAAGCGCCGGATGTTGGCTGTTAATCGGGGCGAGCAAGGCCTCACACAGACCTCAAGCCAAGTCGGGCGCAGCGTCATCTTTCTTGCCGCCTTCGCAACGCCCATGCTGGCTGCAGCAATATACTTTGCAATCGGAGCACCCGGCACACCTAGCCAAGCCTTTGCGGCGCGCCAAGAAGAACGCACGAACACGGCCAAGATTACGGACCTGACAAACCGCCTATTGCAACGTCTGTCAACAGATCCCGATGGCGGGCCAACTGAAGGCTGGGTGCTGTTGGCACAAACCTATATGCGGATGGGGCAATTTGATGATGCTGCGAATGCGCTAGAGACCGCGGTGGAACGACCAGATGCAACGTCTGCGATCCTGTCACAATATGCCGAAGCCCTGATTGCGGCCGAAAACGGAATCGTTACCCCCAAGGCCATGCGTGCGATTGACCAATCGCGCGAGATCAACCCCGATAATCCAGCAGCGGTTTATTACAAAGCCATCGCCCTTGACCAGTCGGGCGATGGCACGGCAGCACATGATCTGCTGGTTGCGCGTCTGAACTCTGTCGATGGGTTCGCACCATGGATGGAGGTTTTTGTCGCACAAGCCAACCAGATCGGTGAAGAATTGGGCAGGCCCCGCATTGATCTTGCGTCTTTTGCCCCGATGGTGCGCCAAGACGAACCCGGGCCAACTGCATCGGATATAGCCACGGCCGCGGATTTATCCGAAGAGGACCGCTCTGCCTTTATCCGCTCCATGGTCAACCGGCTTGCGACACGCCTTGAAAGCGAGCCGGATGACCTTGATGGCTGGATGCGGCTTGCAAAAGCGTATGGAGTTCTGGGCGAGAACGAGAACTCCAGAAATGCCTATTTACGTGCGGATGATCTCGCCAAGAACCTGAATTCTAACGATCCAAGATTGCCAGAGATTGCTGCTGGCATTGCAAAAGCCGAAGGGGGCTAAAACAGGAAGGGAAAGAAAATGAACAGAAGGTCTTTATTACTTGCCGGCACAGCTGCGGCAACATTTCCGGTATCTCGTGCATTAGCACATGCGACCAAGCTGCCGGAATACACCATTCCAGAAGAACACATTCCGCGAGAAGTTCGCCTTGGAACCGAGCTTGAGCCGTTTGAAATCCACGTCATTCCCAATGACTATTCGCTATACTGGACCCTGCCAGATATGCGTGCCATCCGTTATACGGTAGGCATAGGGCGCCCCGGACTATACGAGCCAGGAGAGTTTTATGTCGGTGCAAAAAAAGAGTGGCCAAGCTGGACACCAACCCCCGCGATGATCAAGCGACAACCCGAACAATATGCGAGATTCTCTGACGGGGTACCTGGCGGCATTAACAATCCTCTCGGGGCAAGGGCGCTTTATTTGTTCACCCCTGAGCGTGGGGATACATATCTGCGTATTCATGGAACCAATGATCCAACAACGATCGGTCGCGCCGTGTCCAATGGCTGCGCCCGTCTGGTCAACAACCAGATTGTCGAGTTCTATGAACGCGTTCCGATGAATACCCGTGTTGTGCTATATAATAACACGGCATAACATGCTGGTTAGGCGTCACTAGATGGAAACTGCCCCCGTCATAACATCATAAATCAGCTTTAGGTTTAAGGTGACAATGATCACAGTGATAATCCACGACGCATGGGTCAGCCAGCGCGGGGCAGGCAGGCCGTTCATTTTCTCGGCGTCAGCTGTGAACAGCACCAATGGCACCATGGCAAAGGGCAGTTGCAAGCTCAGCATCACTTGCGACAGCACAAGCAGACGCGCTGTGCCGCTTTCGCCATAAAGCACCGTCACCGCAAGGGCCGGCACGATGGCGATGCCACGGGTGATCAGGCGGCGCTTCCACGGGGCCATCTTGAAGTTGATGAACCCCTCCATGATAATTTGGCCGGTCAGGGTTGCGGTCACGGTCGAGTTCAGGCCCGAGGCCAGCAGAGCGACCGCGAAAAGCGTTGCGGCCAAAGGCGCGCCCAGCATTGGCCCCAATAATTCGTGAGCGTCCTGAATTTCGGCCACCTCGAATCTTCCGGCCGTATAGAACGTAGCGACGGCCAAAATCAGGATCGAGGCGTTGATAAACAGGGCAAACATCAACGCCACCGTGCTGTCGATCGTGCCCATGCGGATCGCACCTAGTTTGTCTGCACGGGTTGGCCCGATGTTGCGCGTCTGGATAATGGACGAGTGCAGATAGAGGTTATGCGGCATCACCGTCGCGCCCAGAATGCCAAGCGCCAAAAACAGCATATCGGGGGATTGCAGGATAGCGCGCTGCGGGATGAACCCGCGCAAGACATCCCCCCACACCGGTTGTGCATAGACCATCATAATGGCGAAACAGGCAAAAATCAGCACAGTCAACGCAATCACAAAAGCTTCGAGCAGGCGAAACCCACGCCCTTGCAGCCAGAGGATTATAAAAACATCCAGCGCCGTCAGTATCACACCAAGCTCAAGCGGAATGCCAAACAGCAGGTTCAGCCCGATGGCGGTGCCGATCACTTCGGCAAGGTCCGTGGCGATAATCGCGCCTTCGGCCAGTATCCACAGCACGAATCCAACTGGCGGTGAAAAAGCATCCCTGCATGCCTGTGCCAGATCACGGCCCGACGCGACACCCAACCGCAAGCTGAGCGCTTGCAGCAGGATCGCCATGATGTTGGAAATCAGCACGACCGACAGCAGGATATATCCGAATGATGAGCCGCCGGCGAGCGAGGTCGCCCAGTTTCCCGGGTCCATATATCCAACGGCAACCAGATAACCGGGGCCAAAGAACGACATCAGCCGCTTAAAGAAAGCACCTTTGTTTACAGGGATCGTGGCATTGGATTCTGCCAGAGATTCACCCGTCTTTTCGCGGCGCCAACCGTTTCCCGATGTCATTTCTATGCTTGCCTTGATGCAAATGAGAACTATTCTTAATTGCAGGTACACCGCACCCCTATCAACGTCAAGAGTTTACCCTGCGCCTGAACTGAAATTAAGTCGGGTTTCGCAGGAGCGGCGAAAGCTCCGCCTTCAATCCATATTGTCCAAAGCTACAGTTTGCTGTGCTGCGGCATTCAGAGCGTCAATCACGCTATTAGCAGTCAAGATTTCAGGCAGAGTAATCCCTTCAGGCGCCGCAGGGCCGTAAACCACATTAAAGGGGATGGCGTAACGTCCAAAACTGGCAAGATAGCGCGATATGCGCTCATCTTGCCGTGTCCAGTCGGCCTGCATGGGGGTGACGCCTTTGGCCGCAAGGGCCGATGCAACCGGATCACGGTCAAGCACCAATGCCTTGTTTGCCTTGCAGGTCAGGCACCAATCTGCGGTGACATCAACAAAAACAACTTCGCCCTCCGAGACCAGTTTAGAGATTTGGGAACGGTCGAATTTCTGCCATTCTGTCACTTGTTTTGCAGTCGTGTTGTTATCAGGAGTCAACAGTTGCGGAGCAAGCAGGGATAGAAAGGCCAGCGCCATCAAGGCAATGTTCTTCCATCGGGTTGGCGGAAACAGGTACCGGGACAGCAGCAAAAAACCAGCACCGACCGCGGTTGCAACAGCCAACATTGCCTGTGTCCCACCGACACCGGCCAGCACCCAGAACAGCCAAATCACGGTTATTGCCAACAACCCGCCAAGCACAAGTTTGAACCAGAGCATCCAGCGGCCTGGTTTGGGTAACTTCTGGATCAAACCTGGGGTCGCTGCGATCAGGAAATAGGGCAGCGCCAACCCAATTCCGAGGGCGGTGAAAATGACGAATATATCTACTGCTCGCCCCGTGAGGGCAAAAGCAACCGCCGTGCCCAGAAACGGCGCCGAACAAGGTGTGGCCAACACGGCCGCGAATGCGCCAGTGAAAAAGTCACCTAAATAGCTTCCTTTTGAATGGGCGGCACCATCGGCGCGTGACAGCTTATCCTGCCAGGATTGTGGCAGGTTGATCTCGAACATCCCGAAGAAATTTGCGGCAAAAACTGTCAGGATCAGGATCATGACGACCAGAAACGTTGTATTTTGGAATTGCAGCCCCCAGCCGACCGTCAGCCCCAATTGCCGCGCCAAAAGCGTGGCACCTGCCAGAACCCACATAAAGGCCAGAACGCCCAAGGCTGTCATAAGGAAACCACTGCGAATTCTTGCCGGTGATTGCTGCCTTGCTTTCACAGCCGATGACAATTTGATGGATAAAACAGGAAGGACACACGGCATAACATTCAGGATCAGCCCACCGATTGCTGCCATCAGAGCGATCCAGACGAGCTTGCTTATCCCGGGGACTATCCGCTCCAGTGCAAACGGTGGTTCAGGGGCTTTGGCCGTCAGTGCGGGCACAAAGCTGGCCGCAATCGGGCCATCTGTGATGGTAACCCCGAGAGTGGCTCGAGCAGTCCCTATGGATAAAACCGGCAGACGCGCCCACATCAGTTTCCCGCCATCTCCCAAGCGAATATCAGGCGCGCCAAAGGCTGTATCTGATCCGAATTCGGGAAAAATGTCCGGCTTCTGGAACCCACTTCTACTTCTGCTGCGTGCAGTAACCGTCAGTGACGTGAAATCATACGAAAATGTTGCTGTAGAGATGGACAGGCTGCCAGCGCCGCCACTCTCAGGAACTTTGTCGGCAAATAACGAAATTTTTTCGGCTGATTTAGCGTCAATGCCCGTGCCCTGTGGCAGATCAAGCGTCAAGATGAAATCCTGTGGAATACATACGTTTGAACACACCAGCAAGTTTACGGCAGCCGACAAAAATGCTGGTTGGCCGGGATCATCCAAAACAATCCGCAGCGGGAAAACTACGGTTCCTTTATATCCAAAGTTCTCGATGCCGAATGCGCGAAATCGTTTCGGGGCGGGCCAAAGGAATTCGACCTCGGAGATATTCGCCGAATTAGCCCAATTTACCGAGGGTGGGATTCCCACCTCGCCGGGCGATCTCCAATAGGTTTTCCAACCCTCAGAAAGTTGCAGCTCGAGACCAGCAGATATTGAGCGGGCCATCGGAGAAACGCCATTTTCTGCTGTGATCAGGCGTGCCGTGACAGCCGTTGACGTAAAGCTTTCGGATGTAGCGCTGATAGCGGAAACCGGCAGTGAGAAAACTGCCAGGAGAAATAGTGCAAATCCCAGCATAAAAGTTTTGGCTTTACCAGTTTTGGTATATTTCATGCGGATAACCCTATAATTTCACACCACACTTTGGCTCGCTCCCAAGGCATGTGGCTTACTGCTCGAGAGGAAATACAAAACCGGTGCGCCCATTTTCACATTCAAACTCTATGACCTTGTTTTGTCCAATGGAACTGGCCCGACATCCTGCTGGCACAGCAGCCCCCGGCGCCGTGCCCATTGACGAGACCCCAGTCAGTTTAGGACACGCAGCTGTGCTTGCACATCCCGCCAACACAATTGGTAAGAGAAACAGTGCAGGTTTGGGCCGCGTTAAAATTCTTAAGATTTCACCTGCGATCATCAACGGAACTCTTTCGCTATTCCATCTACTTACATGAATACAGCACAATGAAGTCAATGCCGATATTTGTACTGTTTTGTAACCAAGCCCCGAGCTTGTTACCATTTGTTACCAAAGCTTCCTTGACCACCCTGCCCCAAAGCTGGTTTTGATAAATTACGAAATGCTGGGCTTGCGGCTGTGATCTGTTGGGCTCCATCTGAACGAGATTGAAGTTGAGAAAAAATCAACCCGAACTGTGAGGCGTGAATATGAAAAATGATAGAAAGCTAACGAATCGGCGCAAATTTCTGCTCAACACTGCAAGTGTTGGTCTAGTCACTTTAGCGACGCCGAGTATTTTGCGCGCACAGGAAGTCGGAAACGATACCAATTCCACACGCAGGAATATTTCTTCATTTCGCGTTCCCGATTGGCGTGATCATTTCGATACCCTGAAAAACGGTGTGATTTTATCCGATACGGTTTCGCGGATGGTGCAATACTGGTCAGAAGACGAGAGCATCTACAAACTGTATCCCAGTTCCGTCCCGATGACGGACGATTTGACCCGCCGTGGCTACACCAGCATTATCCGCAAAGTTGTTGGACCATCATGGCGCCCAACGGCATCCATGAAGGCCCGCAATCCGGAATGGCCCGATTATGTAGGGCCAGGGCCGGATAATCCGCTCGGGACTCACGCGCTTTACTTAAGTTGGCAATATTACCGGATCCACGGCACCAATGACACCCGCAAGATCGGGCGCAGATCATCCAACGGCTGTATCGGGCTATATAATAACCAGATTGAAGAGCTCTTTGCGCTGGCAAAAGTTGGCACTCAGGTTAAATTGATCTAGTAATTTTGTCAGTTTTCGTCAGCCTGAATAGCCCACAAATCGAGCAATAAAAAATGAACAACAAAGTCATATACGGTCTAGGAGCCGTGGTGGTCGCAGCCATTGCTTTCACCTACCTACAAATCAAGCCACAGCAAGCTCCTCAAGGGCATTCCATGACGCCACCGGACACATCTTCTGTTGCACAAGGTGATCCGATTGCAACGGTCGCCCTGCCTGCTGAATTGTCAGCAAATGCGCAGATCGGTAAGCGTGCGTTTGATGCGAAATGTGCCGCCTGTCATGGCGAGAATGCTGCGGGTCAGAATGGTGTTGCCCCACCTCTGGTTCACACTATTTATCGTTCGAACCACCATTCTGATATGACATTTGTTATGGCTGCAAAGAATGGTGTAAGATCACATCATTGGAAATTCGGGAATATGCCACCAGTCGAAGGTTTGACTGATGCGGATGTGAAATATATCGCGCGGTATGTTCGTGAACTACAAAAGGAAAACGGTATTAATTGATGCTGTCTGGGTGGCTGAAAAAATGCGGGTTTTATATTCTGGCGACCTTCGTGTTCGCCCTGATGACTATTGCTGTGTTTCCCGAGATTGCTAGCGCTCATAGCAACGCAGACCCGAAAGCCATTTCATCTGATAGTGCGGTATATGTAGATACAGATCATCTGAATGAACTATCTGAAACCAACAGTCAGTGTCATTCGAATTGCGCTCTGGATTGTTCAACACAGATAGCTTTCCTGATCACATCCAATATCTTATCCCAAAAGACCGGCTTTGGCGTGTCCGTCCCCATTTACAACTCCCTTAGCACAGACTGGTCTGTGTCCTTTGACCCGCCCCCACCACGGGTCCTTTCCTGAGTTGAATTTGTCTTCAAAACGGGAAATGTAAGGACTTGAGTAATGAATTCTAAGAATATCGTAATGGGTGCAATAGTCGTAAGCGCGATTGCTGCCACAGCCTTCGCCCATGGAGGTGCAACCGGCATCATAAAAGAACGTATGGATGGAATGTCGGCTTTAGCGAAAACCGTAAAAGCTCTGGCCCCAATGATGCGGGGCGAAAGCAGCTATGATGCTGAAACCGTACGCCAGGGTGCTGAAACTATACGGTCCCATGCTGGGGAGTCGCTGACAAAGCTTTTCCCTATTGGCAGTGGCGGCATGCCGTCAGAAGCCAAGGAAACCGTATGGCAGGACTGGGAAGAATTTAGCGCGCTGGCGGAACAATTGCATCTTTATTCAGAGGGTTTGGCACTAGCGGCAGACAATGATTTGCTGATGTCAAATGAGACAGCAAGCGATACAGGATCAATGATGGGCGGTGGTAGCACAATGATGGGGGGCGCCGCTCCAATGATGGACAGCACAATGGGCCTGGAAGAGCTTTCCGCGATGTCTGCAGACGGCGTTTTTGCAATGGTTAGTCAAACATGTTCGGCTTGCCACACAAAATTCCGGGCCGAGGCCAAGTAAGAATGGGGAAAACCTATACAGGCATTTTGACCGCAGCCGTTTTTGGTGGTGCGATCATAGCCGCCTCGATGGTTTGGCCGATTGGCCAAGCTCCGCAAAAGATAACCCTTTCCGGCGATGTCAATCGTGGTGCCTATCTGGCGCGGGCAGGTGGCTGCATCGCCTGCCACACGAATTTTGAAAGCGGGGGTGCGCCTCTGGCAGGTGGCGCACCTTTGAAAACAGATTTCGGAACGTTCTATCCGCCCAATCTGACAACAGATCCGACCCATGGCATCGGTAACTGGAGCGTTGAAAACTTTGCTAAGGCCGTCCGGCAAGGTGTATCCCCTGAAGGCAAGCCATATTACCCGACCTTCACCTATCCGTTCTATTCAAACTTTACGGATCAGGATATCGCTGACCTTTGGGCGGCCTTTCAAACTGTGCCACCGGTAGCGATTGCTGCCCCGGATCACGAAACCCCGTTTCCGTTCAATCAACGATGGGGTTTGAAGTATTGGCGTGCCGCATTTCTTGAGGAACCCCGCACGGATCCGGTTCCTGAAAATGGCGTGTTGTGGAACCGCGGGCGGTTGCTGGTCGAGGGGGCGGCGCATTGCGCAGCATGCCACACTGGGCGCAATTTTGCCGGCGCTCGGGAAACCGATACCAAGCATTTTCAAGGCAATGACAGACTACCAGGCGGCGGCAAATCACCTGCAATAAATAAAGTCACGCTGGAAATGCGGGGGTGGGATGTCAGCAATCTGGCTTATGCCCTTAAAACAGGGATCACCCCGTCAGGCGATGCTTTTGGCGGCACAATGGGTGAAGTTGTTCTGCAAGGGACAAAGTTTTTGAGTGAAGAAGATCGTAAAGCCATGGCGATATATCTTTTGGATGATCACGAAGGTGGCTAAAATCCGGGCTGGGCACACCATTTGCCCAGCCCAACAGGGAAAGAATGAATGATGCTTTCAAGGCGACACTTTATGGGAACGGCTGCGGCTAGCACTTTGGTTGGTTTTCCGCAAAACCTGCTCGCTGCCAATGGGGCTTACTCGCCCATTGACGCACGGGTTCAGGATGTTCAACTGGCGCCACCCAGCTACGGTCAAACAGAAATCTGGGGCTATGACGGGCAAATACCAGGCCCAGAAATACGGCTGCCCCAAGGGCAACGCGTGCAGCGCACATTGAACAACAACCTACCGCAAGCGACATCGATCCATTGGCACGGCATTCGCAGTGACAATGCGATGGATGGAGTGGCGGGCCTAACCCAAGAAGCCGTCGCTAACGGGGCCACTTTTGACTATGATTTCGCGGTGCCAGACGCTGGCACCTATTGGTATCACGCGCACAACCGTTCAACCGAACAAGTTGCGCGCGGGCTATATGGCGCTTTGATTGTCGAGGAACCAGATGCGGCCGATGTGGACCGTGAAGAAGTTCTGGTTCTGGATGACTGGCTGCTTAACCCCGAAACGGCGCAAATTGACCCAGATTTTACCGCGCGCCATGATCGAAGCCATGCCGGACGGCGTGGTAATTTCATCGCCACCAACGGGCGCTACCAACTTTCCTTGCCAGTGGTTCAAAATGAAAGGCTACGCTTGCGGCTGATCAACGCCGCCAATGCGCGGATATTCGTTTTGCAACTGGCTGGGCTTGAGGGGTGGATCGTTGCTTTGGACGGGATGCCATTGCCGACACCGCAGCCCGTTACAAAAGAGCTACTGCTGGCACCGGGGCAGCGCATTGATCTGTTTGTTGATGTGACCGCCGATGTCGGAGAAAGCGCGCATTTGCTGCGCATTGATGATGAAAAAGGGGTTTCACAGGTCGCGTTTCCCGTGACGGCATTGGGCACGCGGGCGCGACGAGGCACCCCCGCGCCGCTGGCCCCCAACCCTGATCAGGAAGTTACCGGACTGGAGGGTGCTCTGCGCTCACGTTTGAACATGGCAGGCGGCGCGATGGGATCATTGGATGCCGCTATTCTGAAAGGCGAGCGCAAAACTTTCCAAAGCCTAGTTGAAGCTAACCAGTTCTGGGCATTCAACGGGATTATCGGCATGACCGAAACCCCCTTGCTGGAAGCAGACTTGGGTCAGACGGTTCGTCTGGAGATATTCAACGACACGGTTTTCCCCCATGCGATGCACCTGCATGGCATGCACTTTCGCGAAGTGCAAAAGGATGGTGCACTTGGGCCGCTGCGTGATACGCTGCTGACATTCGGTGGCGATACTCGGGAAATTGCCTTTATGGCAAACAACCCTGGGGACTGGCTCTTTCATTGTCATATGCTGTCGCACGCAGATTCCGGCATGATGACCTGGCTAAAGGTGAACACATGAACAAATCTCTTATCGCAATATCAGGACTGGGTGCAATTATCGCCTTGGGCTGGACGGCGCTAACGCCCTCTGCCCAAACAGCAATGGAAGAAACCCGCAATGACGATGCTGTTGCGGGGCTGGCTTTGTATCAGGAAAACTGCGCATCCTGTCATGGTGCGAACCTGCAAGGTGAGCCGGATTGGCGATCCGCCAAAGAAGATGGCACCCTGCCCGCCCCGCCCCATGATGAAACCGGCCATACGTGGCATCACGGGGAAGGATTGCTTTTCAATTACACCAGACTGGGTGGCAAAGAAGCACTTGCGAGCCAAGGCATCGACTTTAACAGTGGGATGCCGGGCTTTGGAGAGCAACTGAGCGACCAGCAAATCTGGGACATTCTTGCCTATATCAAATCAACATGGCCCGCACGACAACAAGAGCTTCAGGCCACACGAACCGAGGCAGAAATCCTGCAGAGAGAGGCAAATCAATGAACAATGCGAGCAAGGTAATCTTCGCTGCGGTGTTGATGACCATTCCCCAAATATCTTTTGCTCAAGAGCTGAGCGAGGCCCGAATTAAAGAATTAGTCTACGAGGCAATCCGTGAAAACCCCGATATCATTCTTGAGGCCGTCGACCTTATTCAAAAGCGTGATGAAGAAGCGCAAGCAAACGCCACACAGGATGTGTTAACAGACCAACGTTTGTTAATCGAGCGCGACCCCAATGCGCCAGTTTTGGGCAATCCGGATGGTGATGTCACTGTTGTCGAATTTTTTGATTATAACTGCCCTTATTGCAAACGGGCTATGCCCGAGGTGCAGGCCTTGCTTGATGAGGATCCAAATGTGCGGCTGGTCTATCGAGAGTGGCCAATCCTTGGAGAAGGATCGGTCTTTGCAACACGTGCGGCATTGGCATCGCGCGTGCAAGGGAAATACGAAGAATTTCATTTGGCATTGATGGGTTCAAGAGGGCGCGTTGAAGAAGCCTCTGTCTTGCGAATTGCAAAAGAGATCGGCCTTGATATCGACCAATTGAAAACCGATATGCAGTCGCCGGATGTGGACGAACACATCGCATCCTCAATGCGGCTGGCCCAGTCCCTTGGCTTTAATGGCACACCATCTTTTGTGGTCGGTGACGTGCTGCTGCCCGGGTTTGTTGAACAGGCAGAGTTGCAGAAGGCCGTCGACGAAAATCGGGGGGATTAATAAGACCCAGATCGCGCTTTCAGTTTCGGCGCGATGACTGCCTTCCAACGCCCGGTTTGTGTCTAAATTCTGCTTCGCTGATTATAACCGCTGCTGGCTTGCCAAGCTATGTGGCCAGTGCTTAAGAGCATCAGCCGTGATCCAGACCGTCAGTTCACCGCGCTTGAGCAGGCTTTCGTTATACGCACACCAGTTTGTCACCCGATATTGCTTTTGTAGATTTGTGATGGCAGCTGACATTAAATTTATGTGGCGTTAAGCGTATCTAGGGTCAGGGGAAAAGCACTTGTTAAAACTGGTTGCCTGATCCGTTTAACAACGCTATTTATTTGCAGCTTATATAGCAGAACCAGGAAATAGTATTGTGAACAATGTTCCTTTTCCCAAGGTACTTTCAACTTCTATTTTCCCACCGCTGCGAAGCACCAGTTTTTGACTGATTGGAAGCCCAAGCCCAGTTCCTTCGTGAGCTTTGGTTGTAAAGAATGGGTCAAACGCCTGTTTTATTACCTTTTTAGACATCCCCTTACCGGTATCTGAAACCATAATTTTTACCCCGTTATTACCACCAAAGTTATGGTTACGCGTCACA
This sequence comes from Profundibacter sp., assembly GCF_056498605.1. Classification (NCBI taxonomy): domain Bacteria; kingdom Pseudomonadati; phylum Pseudomonadota; class Alphaproteobacteria; order Rhodobacterales; family Paracoccaceae; genus Profundibacter; species Profundibacter sp. The sequence continues at coordinate 22,715 of NZ_JBSMEZ010000108.1, read as the reverse complement.
ATCCTAAGCACCCCGCCGTCCCGCATAGCGTGGATGGCGTTAACAATCAGATTGATCATTATTTGTTGCAATTCTGTATGGCTTATCGCAATCAAACAATCAGAGCCCAGACTGAGATCAAGTTTAATATGCCCCTTGGCCAACAGATGTTGAACCAAGGGTAATGTGTCGTTGATAACATCATTCGGATTGGTGTGGTCCTCGGCTCCGGCATATTCTTCGGGTCGCGCGAATTGCAACAGCTTGGTGACCAAAACGTAAATACTGTGTATCTGGGCTTCGACCAGATTAAATTCGGTTTCCAACGGGTCAACCCCGTCTCCCAGCTCCTGACGAATAACTTCGATATTGCCCTGTATGACCGCTATCGGGTTGTTGATCTCATGGGCAATGCTTGCCGTGATTTCACCAATCGCCGCCAGTTTCTCCGAGACAATAAGCTGCTTGCTAGTCGCCTCAAGGCGTCGGCTGGCCTCAGTCAGTTCTTTGGTGCGCTCTTCAACCCGATTGTTTAATTCGGTTCCCCAGTTGCGCAATTCACGGTTGCGTTCCTGAACCTGCTCCAGCAGATTATCCAGCTCATTAGATACCAGAGCGATTTCGTTCTGGCTGGTTGATACCTGACTGCGGGCACCCAGATCACCGGCTTCTACTTTCGAGATGGTATCAACCATCTTTTCAAGCGGTTTGAAAATACCCCGTGCGATCCCAAGAAAAAGCGGCACCGAAATCCCAAGCAACAACAGGAACCCGCCAGCAAACAATAACAACGAACGGGTTTTGGCGGCTTGGAACGGGCTGTCAAGAAACCCGACATACAGCATGCCCACGCGGCCGCCATAGCTGTCCAAAAGGGGCTCATATGCTGAAATATACCAGTCATTAACCACAAACGCACGGTCAAGCCATGTGGCCCCTTGTTCTAGGACTGCGGCCCGCACTTCGACCGATACGCGAGTGCCCAATGCGCGGGTGTTTTCAAAAAGCCGGACATTGGTCGAGATGCGAACATCTTCTAAAAACAATGTTGTCGTGCCGCGGCTGCCTTCTGTCAGGCTGGCGGCGGGATAAACAAGGTCATTGATTGTATCAATAAATTCAAGGTTCTGGTTTAGTAACACCCCTGCCACCAACGCGCCGCCATCCCCGACAGGGGCCGCGGAATGCACGATCATTCCGCGAGATTCCTCGATGCGATCCGTCGGTAATGCCGCCTTGGTCGGAACCAACGGGATACGGGCCCGTGACGCAAGCATGTTGGAATATAGCGCCAATTCTCTCTGGCTAAATATGTCGATCTCGGTGCGCACCTGCCCACCTTGGGCTGTCACGATAACCGGCCATCGTTCTGGTTCAGGCGGCGTGGAATGCGATGTTGCCGATGTGATTTTATCATCGCCGGAAATGAAATAGAGAAAATCAAAATTGTTTAATTTGCGTTGTTGCTCCAACAATATCGGCATGGTCTCGGCTGTCGCATTTGCAAAGGCAACCGAGCCTGCGAAAGCCTGTAATCTTTCGCCAGAGCGTTCTTTCAAGCCTGCCAGATATTGGTGCGCGATTGTCAGTTCGCCATTCACTTTGGCGATTAATAGATCATCGAAACGCTGTGCCCAGTTGACGATCACACCGCCGCCAAAAAGCGGTAGCAAAACCAGCATAGGCAACAACGCGATGGCCAATAGGCGCACACGGATGGATTGATACCATTTGATGCCTTTGGGGGGATGGGGTATATCTAGGTCTCCCACATAGCGCATTTTCGATCTATTGTTTTACGCGAAACGCCAAGCCGCCGGGCGGCCTCGGCACGGTTCCCGTCGCATTCTTTCAGGATCGTTAGAATGTGGCGGCGTTCCACCGCTTCCAAAGAATCCGGCAGGCCAACCTCGCTATGTGCTGTATCGTTGAACTCTGGAGGAAACTCTCCATCAATGAGCGAACGCTCAATCACATTACGTAATTCGCGCACATTTCCAGGCCAGTCATAAGTTGATAGTTTCAACAACACACCTTCGGTCAGTGGCAACGGTTCCACGCCAAGTCGCTCGGACATTGTCTTGATGAACAAATCACTGAGTTCAAGAATGTCGCCTTTTCGCTGGATGAGTTTGGGCATTTCAACCTGAAATATATTAATCCTGTGGTATAAATCAGCGCGAAAAAGTCCGTCATCCACCCGTTGCTGAAGGTTGGCATTGGTTGCAAACATAAAGCGCAAGTTCAGCGGCACGTCCCTAGTCGAGCCGATCGGCCGGATGCGCATATCTTCGATCACCCGCAGCAGCGCCCCCTGAACCGGCATCGGCAGCTCGGCGATTTCATCCAGAAACAACGTGCCACCCCGCGCATGAAACAATAAACCGTCACGGTGCTCGGTTTGCCCCAGAGCGTTATGGGTGATCTGCCCGAACAATTCATTGGCAAGGGTCTGGGCCGAAATTGCCGCGCAATTGACCGGCACAAAGGGTTTTTCTGCATTCGGGGACAAGGAATGCAAAGTGCGTGCCGCCACCTCTTTGCCGGTTCCGCTTGCCCCTGTAAACAGTACACAAGTTGGTAAAGGCGCAACACGGCTCAGGGTTTCGCGCACCTGCGATATTTCCTTCGAGCGGCCAATCAACCGCCCGCGCCCTGCCATGTTTTCGACCGCCAATTCGTATTTGAGAAGGTAGTTCTCGCGCCGCAATTCCTGCCGGTCCACGCAGCGCGCAATCGCATTCAGAATTTGGTTCGAGCGGAACGGCTTTAGCACAAAATCCGCAACACCAGCCCGCAAGGCCTTGATCGCCGTGTCCAGATCGGCAAATGCGGTGATCAGTATGGCGTCGGCGTAAAACCCCAGCTTGCGTTGCTCTTTTAGCCAATCCAGCCCGTTAACCTTGGGCATGATATTGTCCAGTATCACCACATCAAAATGGCTTTCATCCAGCAGCTTTGCGGCGTCATCGACATTTGCCGCTTGCTCGACCTGCTTGCAATATGGCGACAGGATCTTGCACAAAAAGTTGCGCATGCCGGGTTCGTCATCCACCACCAAAACCGATGTCACCGACAGGCTTTGGCCAAATTCATCCCCGATTTGCATATCTTTAGCTGTTTTGTTTTGCATTTTAGACGCATCCACACATCAAGTTTGTGTCAAACCCTACCCCTACAAATCAGGAAAAAGGGATGGCAAAAAAAGAATGCGCCTTTGCGGTTTCAAACTCAACCCGCTTTTATGTCATCTTCATCAAGGGTTTTGGCAACAAGTTCACTTAACCCAATGATTTCGTAATCCCGTTCATAATCATCGATACCATCCTCGAATACAGACCGACAGTTTGCGCAAGGGACGATGACAGTTTCCAGATTATCGATATCATCGAGTTGGTCAACCTTCAGTGAAAATGCCGCGGTTTTCAATTCGTTTGCGCGAGGATTGGAGGATACGCCTCCCCCGCCCCCACAGCAAAAATTAGTCACTCCCGCCCCTTTCATCTCGACAAAATCCGAACAGGATTCATCCAGTAGCTTTCTTGGCTCTTTCAATAACCCGCCACGGCGGACAATCTGGCAGGGGTCATGCAGGGTCATGCGGCGCTCATCTTTCTTGCCGGCCGGAATGCGCCCTTCACGGCGCAGTTTATCGAGCAGCTCAATAATATGGACGACTTCAAACTTGAACTGGCGCCCCATCATGTTTGGCCCCGCCCAACGGATTGCACCATAGGCATGCCCGCACTCGGGGCTGATCACGGCCTTGACTTCCAGATCCTCGGCAGCCTTTACAACCCGTTCCAAAATTTCTTTCGCCATGGGGCCAGAGCCAATTTGAACACCCACATTGGTCGCCTCGTAAGCCACGGATGAAATTGTCCAACTCACACCGGCACGTTTGAAAATCTTTGCGTAAGCCCCCAAAACCTCGGGGTAGCCCATGATCTCCATGGATGAAAAAGTCGCCATATAATCGGCGCCTTTTTTATCAACCTCGATTTTAATTCCAGTCGCCTCTTCCTGATGCTTGATCTGCGCTTTCACAGCCTTGATGGTGACGCCCATCGGGGATGAGGTTTTCTTTACGTAGTCGGCAGCGGTCTTTAATCCATCGGGCACAATGTCGGCGGCAGCAAAGCCTTCGCGCATTTTGCGAATGGTACCCGCGATATCAATCCCCATCGGGCAAACCAGCGTGCAACGCCCGCACATGTTGCAGGAATCATAAACCAGTGGTTCCCATTCTTTCAGTTCTTCCTCGGTGACCTTTGAGGGAGCAAGGCCCAACATCTTTTTCAGGGATGAAAACGGCGCCAGTTCGCGCTTATAGGTGCGCTCCATCGGCAGCAGCTTGTAGGTGGGCGTATATTTTGGATCCTTGCTGGTAAGGTAAAACTGGCACGCCTCTGCGCACTCACCACATTTTACACAGGCCTCGAAAAACGAGGCAACTTCACCATCGGTGTGTTCAATGAACTTCTCAATGGCGATGTCGGCTTTGTTTTGGGTGCTCATAGGTTTATCCCCTTACGACCATAGGTGGCCCCGCTATGACCGCGAGACAAAAAGAAGGTAAATGCATGCATCAGGCGGCTGAATGGAAAATAGATCAGCCAGATATCTACGAACAGCATATGAACCGCTCGAAGAAAATCATGGCTTTCTTGCAAGGCAAGGCACCCGGTGAACATGACCATAAACGTCAGCCCCGTGCCCATATGATCACTGGGCTCGGAAATCAGCCGCATCACCGGATCAGAAATACGGCGCACCCACAGCAAGATCAAACCGGCAAATGCAATATCTGCCGCAATGATGAATCCCCAGCGCGGCATCACCCACCAGTCAAACCCCAGAAACTGGGTTTTAAGAAATGCAACATGGGGCGCGCCGACAACGATCAGGGCGAGCAAGCCAAAGTGGAATGCATATCCACCAACCAGGTGCACCCATGTGCGGCTTGCGAAAATGCCGCGTGGAAAGAAATGCCGCAGGTTGCCTTTGAGGAACCCCATGGCCGCCGATGCCTTGGGCGGCGAGATATCTTTTTTGCGCTTGATGCGCAGCAATCCAATCATGCGCCAGACAACACCTAGAAGGAAGATGGCAGCGGCTATCTGAAAGAAAATGCCTTCGACAAACTCAAGAAAACTCATTGGGTCTCCTCCTTGGCAGATTTGCCAGTAACATCTTCGTACCACAAATCATGGTGTTCTTTCGCCCAGTTCTCGTCGACTTCGCCTTTCAGCATTGAATCAATGGACCCTTCCATGCCGACCGTGCCCAGATAAATGTGCCCAAGCAGCACCGAAAGCAGCAAAACGCCGCCAAGCCCATGAAGGATGACCGAAAGCTGCAGCCAGCGCATATCCTCGACAAGCCAGGGGAATAACATCAGCACGCCGGTAATGCTCATCACGATGCCAACCAGAATAACCAGCCAGAACCACGATTTTTCGCCAAAGTTGAACTGGGAAGAACTGGCATGGCCGCCAAACATGCCGCCAAATTTCAGCATCCATTTTATATCAACCCATTGGAAAAAGTTCCCGCGAACAAATTTGAAGAACATCCAGACCAGCGCCACAATGAACAACGGGCCAAACAGGTTGTGCCCTTCTTTTGCGGCACTTGTGATTACCGAGTTGGTCTCAAGCCCAAGATACGGTGCGATGACAGGGCGACCGAGCAAGATCAGCAATCCAGTGATGCCAAGGGTGATAAACACAAAAGCCATAAACCAGTGCGAGACCCGCTGTAGATGATTAAACCGCGGGATTGTTTTGCCGGAGAACCCATCGGTTATTTTCATTTTTCCGAAAACAAGATGATAGATCAGCAGCAAACCGAGCACGACCAGCGGTGCAAAACCTGCGTATTTGCGAATATAATTCTCGCGCAGATTCCGCCATGGCTGGCCACTTCGTTGCATCACTTGGGAATCCGATGGGGTAGCCAGCACATCAAGCGGATCATTGCCCCGTAATGCGCGCCACAAATCAGCATCTGAGGAGGTGCCAAGCGGGCCAAGCGGGCCAGTTGCTTCAGAAACGCCCGCTGATGGGGACATTGCCTCGTCTTGCGGTTTGATCACCACCTCGCCACGTTGTCGCGCCATGATATCTTCGAGCGTCTGATTGCCGGCTTGCGCAAAAACGGGTGAGCTGCCGAATGCAAACCAAAACAGGGTCAATAACAATGTCAGAATAGATCGCAACATTTGATGGGCCTCAAACAGGTGTTGAATAGCGCAGGGCAGTGGACTGCCCTGCGTTTTTAGCTTGAAAGAAACGGGACGTATTACCCGCGTTCTTTATCAGCCGCCTTTTTGGCCATAGGCCGTGCCCCAGCCCCAAGCGCCAGAACCAAAGCCGCGTGAAACCACGCGCTCACGGTAGATGCCGGACACGATGTTCCCGTCCCCCGCCAGCAGCGCTTTGGTCGAGCACATCTCGGCACAGATTGGCAATTTGCCTTCCGCAATACGGTTGCGACCGTAATTCTGCAATACTGCTGCTGAATTGTCCTCTTCCGGACCACCGGCACAGAAGGTACATTTGTCCATCTTGCCACGCGAGCCAAAGTTGCCAGCCTGCGGATATTGCGGCGCACCAAACGGGCACGCATAGAAGCAATAGCCACAGCCAATGCACAGGTCTTTAGAGTGCAGGACGATGCCATCGGCTGTTTGGTAAAAACAGTCGGTTGGGCAAACGGCCATACACGGCGCATCCGAACAATGCATACAAGCGATCGAGATCGAACGCTCGCCGGGTTTGCCGTCACCAATGGTGACAACTTTGCGCCGGTTGATGCCCCAAGGCACCTCGTGTTCGTTCTTACAGGCGGTTACGCAGGCATTGCATTCAATGCAGCGTTCCGCATCACAGAGAAATTTAACTCTTGCCATTTCTCAAGTCTCCTTATGCTGCAGTGATTTTGCAAAGCGACGCTTTAGTCTCTTGCATTTGGGTGACGCTATCATAGCCGTAAGTCATGGCCGTGTTGGCAGATTCACCAAGCACGAAAGGCGCGGCACCTTCGGGGTATTTATCCCGCAGGTCTTTGCCTTGGAAATGCCCACCAAAGTGGAATGGCAGGAAGGCAACGCCTTCTCCGACCCGCTCGGTGACCATGGCAGCAACCTTGATCTTGCTGCCTTCTGCGCCTTCAACCCAAACTTTCTGGCCATCGCGAATGCCGATATTATTGGCGTCGCGTGTGTTGATTTCAACAAACATTTCTTGTTGAAGCTCTGCCAACCAAGGGTTGGACCGGCTCTCGTCGCCGCCACCCTCGTATTCGACCAAACGACCAGAGGTCAGGATCATTGGGTAATCCTTGCTAAAGTCGTTCTTCTGGATAGATTCATACATGGTCGGCAAACGATAGGCCTGCTTGTCCGCATATGTCGGGTAATCCTTAACCAGATCACGACGGTTGGTATATAGCGGCTCGCGGTGAACCGGCACAGGATCAGGGAAGGTCCAGACCACGGCGCGTGCCTTGGCGTTGCCAAATGGCGCACATTCGTGGCTGATTGCCACCCGCTGGATACCACCTGATAGGTCGGTTTTCCAGTTGGTTTTATCGCCCGCACCGGCAGCAATGATCTCCTGCTCCTCGGCTGTCAGTTCGCCATCCCAGCCCAATTCCTTAAGCATCGCCATGGTGAATTCGGGATAACCATCCTGAATGTCTGACCCTTGCGAGTAGACACCTTCCGCTAGCAGATTAACCCCGTCACGTTCAACCCCGAAACGGGCGCGGAACGTTAGGCCACCTTTGGAAACCGGCATCGACATATCATAGAGATTTGGCGTGCCTGGGTGCTTCATATCTGCGGTGCCCCAGCACGGCCACGGCAGGCCGTAATATTCGCCATCACAGGGACCACCCACAGCTTGCAGCGTGGTTTTGTCAAAGGTGTGCTGGTTCGCCATATGCTTTTTGATCCGCTCGGGGCTTTGGCCGGTATAGCCGATTGTCCACATGCCACCGTTGTATTCGCGGGTGATGTCCTCGATGTTGGGCTGGTGTTCCCCATCCATCGAGATGTTGCGAAAGAACCGGTCAGCCCAGCCAAACTTGGTGGCAAACATCGACATGATCTCGTGGTCGGGTTTGCTTTCAAACACCGGCTCCATGACTTTATCACGCCATTGGAGTGACCGGTTGGAGGCGGTAACCGAGCCGCGCGTCTCGTATTGGGTCGAGGCTGGCAACAGGTAAACGCCATCGGTGCGATCATGCAAAACAGCCGAAACAGTCGGATACGGGTCAATCACGACCAGCATATCCAGCTTTTCCATCGCCGTTTTCATTTCCTTACCGCGGGTTTGTGAATTGGGCGCGGGGCCCCACAAAACCATGGCGCGCACATTGTCCGGCTGATCGATATTGTCTTTGTCTTCGAGAACACCATCAATCCAGCGCGATACCGGAATCCCCTTTAGGTTCATCAGCGATTTATCGGATCCGTCAGCCGCTTTAATACTGTCAAAGCGCCCTTTGAGCCAGTCGAGGTCTTCGCCCCAAACCCGTGCCCAATGTGCCCAAGCCCCACCGGACAAGCCGTAATAGCCAGGCAATGAGTGGCTGAGGATACACATATCCGTCGCACCCTGCACGTTGTCGTGGCCACGGAAGATGTTTGTGCCGCCGCCAGAAACACCCATGTTACCAAGGGCAAGTTGCAGAATGCAGTAAGCGCGGGTGTTGTTGTTGCCGGTGTGGTGCTGCGTGCCACCCATGCACCAGATCAAGGTGCCCGGACGGGTGTTGGCCAAGGTGCGCGCAACACGCTCCATCTGGCTGCCCGGAACACCTGTTACGCGCTCGACTTCTTCGGGGGTCCATTTTTTGACCTCGCTGCGGATTTCATCCATGCCGTAAACGCGGGTGCGGATGAAATCTTTGTCTTCCCATGCGTTTTCAAAGATATGCCACAAGAAGCCCCAGATCAGGGCCACGTCCGAACCGGGACGAATACGCACAAATTCATCCGCGTGTGCAGCGGTGCGCGTGAAGCGTGGGTCACAAACGATCAAAGGCGCGTTGTTTTGCTCTTTTGCTTTCATCAGGTGAAGCAGCGAAACAGGGTGCGCTTCGGCTGGGTTGCCCCCGATCACCAGCATCGCTTTGGAATTGTGGATGTCGTTATAGGAGTTGGTCATGGCGCCGTAGCCCCATGTGTTTGCCACACCGGCAACTGTGGTCGAGTGACAAATCCGGGCTTGGTGATCCACATTGTTGCTGCCCCAATAGGCGGCAAATTTGCGGAACAGGTAGGATTGTTCGTTGTTGAATTTGGCTGAGCCCAGCCAGTAAACCGAATCCGGCCCGCTTTCATCGCGGATTGCGCCCATCTGGTCGCCGATCTCGTCGATCGCCTGCTCCCAGCTGATGCGTTTCCATTCGCCGTTCTCTTTTTTCATCGGATATTTCAGGCGGCGCTCGCCGTGGGCAGCATCACGCGCTGATGCACCTTTGGCACAATGTGCCCCCAGATTGAACGGGCTGTCAAACCCCGGTTCCTGACCGACCCAGACACCATTGTCCACTTCGGCGATAACCGTACAGCCTACCGAACAGTTACAGCAAACGGATTTCACCGTATCAACCGCATCACTCATGGCCGCTTGGGCAGAGGCTTGCGTTACGGTTCCACCAATCGCGCTAACGGCCGCAAGGCCACCAATCGCAAGGCCGGAGCCGCGTAAAAAACTACGTCTATCAACCGATTTCTCGGCCATATCTGACAAGAGGCTTGTCCGCTGGGGGCGTCTCGCAACCCCGTTGGTTTTTTTCCTCAGCATATTATTCTCCCTGAATTTGGGTGTTTAGACTTCCATGTCCAGCCGTCGGGCGTCACGCAACCATTGGCCTTGTTTGAAAACCGGCTTAAAACTTGGTGCTTTCCAGATAGGCGCGCGTATGCGCTGTATCCTGAACGCCGCTATCGCCCTGCTTTGCCGCAGTGCCGGCATTTGCTGCCGTAGTGCTGAACGCCGTTGCAGCCACAGCTGTAGGTGCGCTTATAGCCGCAAGTTTAAGAAAGCTTCGGCGGCTTGGTGTTTTGCCGTCATTATCATCTTTCATGACCTCTTCCTCCCTTTTGTATGCCCAAATCAGTGGGCCAGTTTGCGTGGTTAACCCACATTCATTCGAAACGCTTCGCGCTCGATTTCGATAAACGCTTTTCCGGCAGCCCCGACGGACGCATAGAAAACCGAATTTTTTGCCGCCGCCAGATCATCAAAGAAATGCGGCGCCCAAGATCCGATATGTTTGTTGAAAAATGCGGCCTGTTTGTCCAAAGGCACGACATCGCCAAACCGACCAAGAATCATTCCGGCCATCATTTCCAGAAGACTGGCGATGTTATCCTCAGGCTCGAACACATTGGCCGCACGCGTAATCCTGAGACCCGCCATATCCTTGCGCAATTGTGCCAGCGGTTTTTCATTCAAAAATCCAGTCAGGTAAAAACTGGTGTAAGGCAGCAATTCACCGCGCCCCAGTCCAATAAACAGCGCGGTGAATTCGCTTTCAACTGCGGCAGGTTTGCTAACCTTGGCGATGCGCGCCATAGCGTTGATCGCCTCGCCCAATTCGCTGCTATCGCCCGAAAGGCCGCGCGTTTGTTTCAGCACATCAACACTGGGGGGGCGTGATAAAAGCAGGCCCAGAAAGTCATACATCTGGGCGCGCAGTTGGTCTTCTTCGCCAATTTGGTGGTTTGGACTTGGTGCCGTCATTGTTCATTCATTCCATTATTAGCCAGTGTTGCTACATCCATGTCAGTAAACCGGAATTTCATTTTCCGCCGGATCGCCATAGGCGGTGTATCTTCCGGTGTGGTCGCAATATCTTCAATCTCGACTTCCCTTCCATGCTGCTCGGGATATTCAACCAGCGCCACGTCATCCGGCATCTCTTGTTCAGGATCGACCTTTGGCGGCGCGATCACCTCGGCCTCGTCTTCCTGATCCACCAACATGCCTTTGCCGACCCTGTAGATGGTTTTCACAACGCTACCCATCTTGGCCTCGGCTGCAAAATCTTCGCCGTAATCCACCAAATTATCGATATTCGCCAAAGTGGGGTTGCTCAGCCATAATTTGCGCAGCGCCCTGTTGCGCAGCGCGGCAGGCACGGTTTCTTTCATAAAGGCTGTGAAATCATCACCGGCTTGCATGTCGTCAGGTTGCGGCAGGTCCAACTCCGCCAGCATTTCGGCCTCGGTTTTTTCAGCCAGCGCCGCGTGACCGGTCGCAACTTCGGCCTGATGCTCGGCCTGCTTAAGGGCCGCGTCTTCCGCCTGAACGGCGGCACGCCGCCGCGACCAGGCCCCAAGGCGGGATGTTTGTGTGCCGCTCAATGCATCATCCCCGTTTTGTCGCCGGGGGAACGATAGACATCCGTTACTTGTGAAATCCGCGCGTCCCCAATCCCGTCTTCCGACAAATCCACGCGCCGCTTGTCGCGCTTGCGTTTGATGAATTTCTCTTCAACGTGGTGCTGGTCAATAAAACGCTGGATGATCGCCTTTAGCCCCTCGGGCATCGGCACCAGTTCAACCAGCTCTTCGCCGCTATCCGCGTAATCCTGCGCGTCATAGGGCGAGGCCGTGGCCAAAACCACTTCCAGTTCGAATTCGGCATTCGCGTCCACCGTGTTGCGCATCACCACGTAGATCGACGGGATGCGGGTGGCCAGTTCTGTCATGTAGGCCTCGGTGTCGGTGCGCCACAATTCAAGCGCAACGGTGGCCGCGTGGTATTCCACTGCATCCCCCTCGCGGCGCAACTCGCGCCAGCTTTCCTGCGCGGCCCCCGGCAATACGGCAACGGCCTTCCAGCTCCATTTTGCCCAACGCGTCACGCCAGGCGTTTTTCGCAAAACGATCCCGAGTGGCAGCGATAGGCATCTTTGCTTCATTGTGAGCATTCCAGAGGCGAATTGTTTCGGTTGCGCGAACCCAGTCAAAATGACAAAGCGCGAGCTTTTCGTAAAGAAGCATGACCGATACTTTTTTAATTACCAAGAACCTTCTGATAAAAAGCGGGCAATCGGCGAAATTCTGGACATTTCGACCCCGATCAACCCGCGTGAGAACCCTACGGGGACAAATTGACTAAACCAGCTCTTTCTAAGCGTTTTTGTCGGAAATTCGGTTTGGAACCGAACGCACATCGTCGAATCAAATCTGGTTCCAATTGGGGTTTACCTATGGATAAATAGCAGAATAAGTGGATCAGGGAATCAATGCAATTTGCGCTAGAAAACCGCAAAAAATGGGAGAGTGCCGTTGCCTAAGACGTTGATATTATGTGATTGCTTGGGATCACAAAGCGTTGACAAAAATACGCTATTATCCGCGAGTGGGTTGAAGTGCTCTCGTGTTTTCACCTCGCTTTGCACCAACCAAATCAATGAAGCGGCCACTTTGATGCAAAATGGCGAAGCGGTGATCGCCTGCCGGCAGGAACTGGCAATATTCGAGGAACTGGCCGAGGAAATCGGCGCCGAAATGCCCGAATTTGTCGACATTCGCGACAGGGCTGGCTGGTCCGAAACCGGCACAGAATCCGGCCCGAAAATGGCGGCTCTTGTGCGGGATGCACTGCTTGAAAAACCCGCCAGCAAGAGCCTCGACATCTATTCGGGTGGGCAGTGTTTGATCCTTGGCGATGCCGAAAGCACCTTCGCCTCCGCCGCGCAGCTTTGTGAAATTCTTAACGTCACTGTGCTGGCGCAATCCCCGACAGAGGTGCCGCAAAATGCCGGTTTCGATGTGATCGTCGGCGATCTAAAATCCGTTACCGGAACACTGGGGCGCTTTGACGTGCGGATTGACGCCCTGCAACTGGGCATACCTGGCGGGCGGGGCGATATGAAGTTCGGCACCCCCAAAAACGGCGGCCAATCCGAATGCGATCTGATCCTTGATCTGACAGGCGGCACGCCGCTGTTTGCGGCCCCCAACAAGCGTGATGGCTATTTGCGGGCCGACCCCAAAATGCCCAGCCAGATTGCACAGGCTGTCCTAGATGCCTCGCAGTTGGTTGGTGAATTCGAAAAGCCGTTTTATATCAGGCTGGAAGAGCACATTTGCGCCCATTCTCGCGCGCAGATTACCGGCTGTTCAAATTGTATCAATGCCTGTTCAACGGGGGCGATCTCGCCTGACGGGGATCATGTCAAAATTGATCCTTCCGTCTGTGCGGGCTGTGGTGCCTGTGCTGCACTCTGCCCGTCGGGGGCAATTACATTCGATGCGCCGCCAGCGTCGTTTTTGTTCCAACGCATCAAAACTCTGGCTGAAACCTTTATCAAAGCGGGTGGGGCCAGCCCGCGTTTGCTGGTCTGTGATGGTGAATTCGGCAGCGAAATGATCGCGCTGGCCGCGCGGTTCGGGCGCGGTCTGCCGCATGATGTCATCCCGTTAGAGGTCAGTAGCCTGAACAGCTTTGGTCACGCCGAAATGCTGGCCGCTTTGGGATCGGGTTTTGTGGCTGTTGACGTTCTGCTCTCGCCAAAAACCGAACGCGACGCCCTGTTCAGTGAAATCGAACTAGCCTTGGCAATCAGCAACAATGCCCCGTTGCGATTGCTGGATATCTCCGATCCCGATGCGCTGTCAGATGCATTATATCAGGAAGCAAAGCCAACGAATGAAATCAGCCCGATCCTGCCCATTGGCAACCGTCGCCAGATTACTCGCCTTGCCGCAACCGCATTGAACGGCGAATCCGAAACACCCATCCCCTTGCCAACAGGTGCCCCCTATGGGAGCGTTGTGGTGGATACTGATGCCTGCACCCTGTGCCTATCTTGCGTCTCGCTTTGCCCCAGTGGGGCGTTGCTTGATAATCCCGACTTGCCACAGCTGAAGTTTCAGGAAGATGCCTGTTTGCAATGCGGGATTTGCACCCGTGCCTGCCCTGAAAAAGCCATCACTTTGCAGTCGCAACTCAACCTTGCCGACAGCGCCCTTTCACAGCGCGTCCTGCACGAGGAAGAACCCTTTGCCTGCATATCCTGTGGGTCTTTGTTTGGGGTGAAATCGACCATCGACAAAATTATCGAGAAACTAGCGGGCAAGCATCCGATGTTCGCCACATCCGAATCCGGCCAGCTCATCCAGATGTGTGACAAATGCCGGATCGAGGCGCAGTATCATTCTGAAACCAGCCCCTTCCAATCCGCCCCACGCCCCAAAACCCGAACAACAGACGATTATCTAAAGCGGCGGGATCATTGATGGATAATCAAATCCGCCCCAAGGTCGGCGGGCTCTATCTGGTTCACAAAGGCAAGGATCGCCAAAAGGTCATCGTCCCGCAGATACAGCGGGTAAATCGAAGGTGGGCTGGTGGGGTCAAACGGCTCGGTTACATCATCAATCCGGGTGATCGCCGGATGCGGACGCCGTGTATAGAACGACGAAAACCGCTCGGCCCAATCGGGCATGCTGCGCAACAATGCAAACGAGGGGGTAGAGCCGATACCGTTCATTCGGTTCACCTCGCCAACCACATGGCATCGCCCACAATGTTTCAGGGACAGCGCCGCGCCAAGCGTGATATCCCCCTCGAAAAAGATGCGCTCCTCTTGCGCCTTGGCTGTTTCTACCAGCGTGAAAACCTGTTCGCCATCAATGGTGAACTGGGTGATGGTCCGCTTGCCAACGTCCGAGTCAAGCCAGTCAACAAACGCCTGAGCTTTCTCGCCACGCACGCCATCAGTGTCAGGTTGCACAAGGCTAAAGACCTGTCCGCCCCCTTGCATCAGCGGGCGACCGATCGACTCCGTGGAGAAAACAACCTGAGCATCGGTCGTAGTCTCAAGCACCTGAATTCTAATTCCGGTCTTCAACGAAAACCTTGGCAACAAGTGTTGCAAAAACCCGCTTTCGATCAGAAACCCAGCGCTACCAAGGTTGAAATCTTTCTCCTGTGCAGCGGCGGAATGCCCCCAACTGGCAAGCAGGGTCAGAAGTATAATTACATATCGAACCAAAGTGGTCATTCTCTCTTTATCACGCATCCCTAATCCTAGTAGGCTTGAAATCTGCCTGTCAATCGTCACAGCAAAGGACATTCCCACACCATGAACAACAACAGCCCCCATCGCGATGACGTCCTAGCGGTTTTGAAAAATGTGCCCTCCCTGTCGGGCGATGACATCATAAGTGCAGGCATCGTCAAAGCCCTGACCGTGGATGACGGTGCGGTGCGTTTCGTGCTGGAAATCCCCCCTGCTGATGCCGATAAAATGGAGCCAGTGCGCGCCGCCGCACAGACCGCGGTCGAGGCGCTGGACGGGATAAAAAGCGTGTCCGTGATGCTGACCGCCCACAGCACCCCCAGCGCGCCGCCGGATTTGAAACCCAGCCGCAAACCCGAACCGACGGGGCCGCAGAAAATCCCTGGGGTCGAGGCGATTATCGCTATTGCTTCGGGCAAGGGAGGGGTCGGAAAATCCACACTATCGGTCAATCTGGCTGTGGCTTTGGCGGCCGAAGGCAAGCGCGTTGGCTTGCTTGACGCAGATGTGTTTGGCCCTTCGCAACCAAGGATGCTGGGGGTTTCCGGACGCCCAGCATCACCGGACGGGAAGACCATATTACCTCTGCGAAACCATGGTGTTACGATGATGTCAATCGGTCTGATGACCAACGAGGACGAAGCTGTTGTCTGGCGTGGTCCAATGTTGATCGGGGCGTTGCAGCAGATGCTCACTCAGGTGCAATGGGGCGCGCTGGATGTGCTGATCGTTGATTTGCCACCGGGCACGGGAGATGTGCAAATGACGCTGGCACAAAAGGCCGAAATTACCGGTGCCATTATCGTGTCCACACCGCAGGATGTGGCGCTGATTGATGCCCGCAAGGGGATTGATATGTTCAACAAACTGGGCACGCCGATCCTTGGGATGGTTGAAAACATGTCCTACCAGATATGCACCAATTGCGGCCATACCGAACACCCGTTTGGTCATGGCGGTGTCGCCGCCGAGGCCGCCAAAATGGGGGTGCCGTTATTGGCGGAATTGCCGTTGCATGTGGATATTCGGATTGCATCTGATAGCGGTGCGCCTATCGTGGTTTCCAAACCGGAGTCCCTCCAAGCCCAAGCCTTTCGCACCTTGGCACAAAACCTGATCAAGGATGGCATCATATGATCGAAGATCTATTCGAGAAACAGGAGCCTGCCTCTTTTCCACCGTTGTTTACCGGCGAAGCCGTGACCGGCACGACCGATCCGTTTGACAAAGCCTGCACGCAGGCGCTGATTGGCTGCGACGCTGGGCTGCTGGTGCATAATGTGACGCCGGACCAGCTGCGCGCGGCGATTGTGTTTGCCCCTGAAACATCACTGGAAAACGCGATGTCCGCTTTTGTCGCTTGCGGGGTCGGGTTTCAAAATGCGCTCGGTGCATTGGCCCCACCAGAGGTTGCGGTGCATTTGAGCTGGCAGGGGCAGATATACATCAATGGCGGGCTGGCTGGCCGGCTGCGCGTGGCGGCGTCCGATACCGCGCCCGATACGGTGCCCGATTGGCTTGTGGTCGGTCTGGAGATTGACCTGCTGCCTCCCGAAGATATTGAAACCGGCGAGACCCCCAATCAGACGTCATTGGTAATGGAAGGCTGCGGCGACGTTTCCCCGATCAAAATACTGGAAAGCTGGTCGCGTTACACGCTGGTCTGGATCAACGAAGTCGAAACGGACGGCATCCGGCCCTTACACGAATTGTGGCGCGGTCTGCTCAAGGATATCGGCAACGACATTCCCCTAGCCTTGGATCAAGAAACCCTGAGCGGAACCTTTTTGGGGGTCGATGAAAATTTTGGCATGTTACTGCGAACCGGAAACGAAACCCGCCTGCTGTCCCTGACGAAATGCCTAGAGACCGGAGAAACCTGATGATCCTTGCCCGCGCCATTCACTTTGACGAAAGCGATACAAAAGTGTTCCACAATCCGGCACGCACCGGTGAGTGGGCCATTTCAGGCGGCTTTGAGTTTTCAAATTGGGGCCAAGGGGATTTGAGCGGCAAAGCCCGTCAGGCATTCGCCAATGGCTGGTTGGGGCTGGAAACCTTCGGGCGTGTCACCTTTGTTGCGACCACTCGGATCGAGCCCGCAGAATACGACATTCTGACCCATAGGCTGGCGCAGCATTTCGTTGATATTTACGGCGCGCCGTCTGTTCAGGATGCTATGCCTGTTGCGCTGGACGAATTGCAACACATGGCCGAGCTATGTGACGGCCATGACGCCAATACCCTGTTAACGGTTGCGCGAGAGTTGACTGACGGGGGCATTTCCGAAGCCTTTCGTGTGATCGAAAGCCCGGATGCCGATCTTGAGATATTGGCGGTTCATGGTGATTGGGAATAGATCCTGATCCTAGTTTTCTGTAGCATTGAACGTAAACAACTGCTCGCCATTGATCTTGTATGTCGAAATCATTTCGGCGGCTTTCGGCCCCGTTAGCCATGCTTCCAGTGCCATCGCCAGATCATTTTTGACGTGCGCATGCAGCTCGGGGTTAACCGGAATGAAGGCGTATTGATTGAACAGCACCGGATCACCGGCGTATAGCAGCGCCAGATCGCCCTTGTTGCCAAAGTTCAGCCAACTGGCCCGATCCGACAAAACATAAGCATTCATGCCACTGGCTACATTCAACGTCGCCCCCATGCCTGCACCGGCAGCTTTATACCAAGGGGCGTTCAACATATCAGGAGTCACGCCTGCCGCGGCCCATAGGGCCAGCTCTTTTTTGTGGGTGCCACTATCGTCACCGCGGCTGGCAAAGGGGGCTTTTGCGGCTTTGATTTTCGTCAACACCGCGACCGCACTGGCCGCACCTTTGATATGGGCCGGATCATCAGAAGGGCCGATGAAAACAAAATCATTATACATGATTTCACGCCGATGCGTGCCGTAACCGGTCATTAGAAAGGCATCCTCGGCCTTGCGGGAATGCACCAGAATGGCATCGACATCCCCCGCCTGACCCAACCGCAGCGCTTGCCCAGTGCCAACCACGATCAGTTGCACATCCAGGTCAATGTCGGCCTTGATCTGCGGCAGCAAGATTTCAGACAGTCCCGAATTGTAAAATGATGTGGTGACCGCGACTTTGATTTCTGCGGCATTCAGCCCACCTGAAAATACGAAGGCTGCAATGGTTGCTATCAGTATTTTTATGCTGAGTCTCATTCAACAATATCTCCCTTGATAAAGGCTTTGGCTTTTGAGGTTGATGGCGCATCGAAGAATGATTGCGCATCGGATTTTTCATGCACCTTGCCGTCGTAAATAAACACGACTTCTGTGGCCAGACGGCGCGCCTGACCCATGTCGTGCGTTGCCATCACAATGCGCGTCCCAGCACGTTGCGAGCCTTTCAGAATATCCTCGATCTCGCGGGTGGCCCGTCCGTCTAGATTGGCGCATGGCTCATCCAGAAACAGGATTTCAGGCTGATAAATCAGCGCCCGGGCCAATGCCAGTTTCTGCTTCTCACCCCCCGACAGCATCGGTGCCCAGCTTCGCAGAACATGGCCCAGTCCAACACGCCTCGCCCATTCAATCGCCATGCCGCGTGCCTTTTCCTTGTCTACCCCGTGCAGGATCAGCGGGAACATGATGCTATCAACCACGCGGCGCCGCATCATGATCGGGGATTGAAAGACATAGGCCTGTTTCTTGCGCGCCGTCACGTCATCCACCGCCCAGTTCACCGATCCGGAAGACAGGCGTTGTAAGCCGTGCATCAGCCGCAGCAGGGTGGTTTTCCCTGCCCCGTTCGGCCCCATGACAATGGTAAATCCACTTTTGCCTATTGTCAGATCAACCGGTCCAAGCAAGCGCTTTTTCCGAACCCGCGCAGTGGCGTTTTTTAGGGTCAGGGGCAGCATCGAGCCTGCGTTCAATTTTGTTACCATCGGCTTGTCCGTTCGGTTTTTGACAGGGTGTGGATCAACAGGTTTATCGCAACAGCCAAGACGATCAAAATCATTCCAAGCCCCATCGCAAAGGCAAAATTGCCCTTGCCGGTTTCCAGTGCAATTGAGGTGGTCAGAACGCGGGTGGAATGGTCAATGTTGCCCCCCACAATCATAATCGCTCCAACTTCGCCAATTGCGCGGCCAAACCCGGCCAGTACTGCCGTTAACAAAGCACGCCTGCCGTCCCACAACAGGGCCTTCATCCGCTGGGCCTTGGTTGCGTGCAAAGATATCAGAAGATCGTGGTATTCGGCCCATAAATCCCGAATGGCCTGATGTGCGATTGATGCAATCAGCGGTGTAATGATCAACACCTGCGCGATGATCATCGCCGTTGGGGTGAACAACAGACCCAACACCCCGAACGGGCCCGAGCGTGATAACATCAGATACACGAACAACCCGACCACGACCGGCGGCAACCCCATTAGCGCGTTTAGCACCGATATCGTAGCGCGACGAAACCTGAACCGGTTCACAACCAGCCATGCCCCTAACGGCAAGCCTATTAGCGAGGCAATGACCACGGCACTAAGCGTTACCTTCAAGGACAGGAAAACAATTTCCAACATATCTGGATCAAGGGTAAGGATAAGCCCGAACGCCTCCCTAATTCCGGAGAAGATACCGTCCATCGGACTAATACCCCAATCCTGAGGTGGGGATAAGCCGAACTTGGTCACCCTTTTGTATCTGCCCAGTCTTTTTCACGGTGTTCTCCGGTTATACTCCCTTGACACTTCGGTATCCCAAGCAAATTGGCATGTAAATTATGGTTGTGAAAATCACCGTGTTTCCATCCATTTCAGGATATAATGACCTCGATAAAGCTCCCTTTGCGGAAAATTCGGTAATGTTGTCCAACTCTGAAACCGCTGACAGGCATTATCACATTAATCATTTTTCCAAATACCGTCTGTAACCGATACTGCATGTAGACGTTCTGCGGTTAGTATCAAGCAAGCCAATACGCAGGTGGTTCTTGTAACTTTGCATCGTACGCTACATATTTAATATAGGTTGAAAAGGCTCGTAACTCTGTATCAAAAACTGGATTGGAGACGAAATGATCCTGAAAATTATTATGAGTTTGGTTTTAGTCGCCGATTTTGGAATGACCGCTCCAGCTTTGGCACAGGACGCGAACGAGGGCAATATTCTATACCAAAAGCACTGTTCTGATTGCCATGGGGCAACTGCTGACGGCAAAGGACCACTGGCCGATGCGATGATCATGAAGCCGAAAAACCTAAGCCGGCTTACCGCAGAAAATAACGGCATTTTCCCGGTGCTCAGAGTAGTGATGCGCATTGACGGGCGTGAGCCTTTGGTCAGCCACGGAAGCCCGATGCCGGTCTACGGGCAATATTTTGAGGGCGACGGCGCGACGCTGAAAACCGCTGCTGGACAACCTATCTTGACGAGTCGCCCGATTGCCGATCTGGTGGCCTATTTACAGGGAATACAACAATGATACGTGTATGGATGGGGTTTGGATTGGCGACAGTTCTGGGGGCGTGCGCTCCGGTTTCTATGCCAGAGGCCCCGGAAGGGGCGGCGTTGTTTGCCGAAAATTGTGCTGTTTGTCACGGGAAATCTGGGCGCGGTGACGGACCGTGGAGCGCTGGAATGAAACCGGCTCCGGCTGATCTAACCCGGTTGGCAGCGGTCAACAACGGGAACTTTCCCAAGGCACGCATCCTGTCCGTAATTGATGGCTATGATCGCACCGGATTGCCCGGGCAGGACATGCCGGAATTCGGAGTGCTGCTGCGGGGGGATACGGTGCCGATAGACGTGGGTGACGGTGTATTAACCCCGACGCCGCGACCTTTGGCGGCACTTTTGGCCTATTTGGAAAGCATTCAAAGCTAACCTCGAAACCGGGGGATTTCAGCTGCGCGGTCCTTAGTCCAATGTTCGCCGGAACCGAAGCAAGGCAAGCACCCCGAATCCGATGGTAAACAAAACCAGTGCGGCCATCGGCGTTCGCACAGCTTCAATGTCGGCCCCTTTCAACATCACCGCGCGAATTACCCGTAAAAAATGGGTGAGCGGCAGCAATTCTCCTAGAAGTTGCGCCCATTGCGGCATGCCGCGAAACGGGAACATAAAACCGGACAACAGCAAGGACGGCAGGAAATAAAAGAACGTCAGTTGCATGGCCTGCATCTGGGTGGTTGCAAAGGTCGAGAACGCATAGCCAAGCAGAACCAGCGCAAAGACGAAGATGAAAATGCCGCTGAGCAAAAGCAGCATCGAGCCAACGAACGGCACCCCGAACAGCAACTTGGCCGCCAATAGCACCACCACCACCTGAACCGAGCCGACAATCAGAAACGGGATCACTTTGCCCAGCATGATTTCAATAGGGCTGGCAGGCATTGCCAGTAGGTTTTCCATCGTGCCGCGTTCAATTTCGCGGGTCAGGGCCATTGAGGTCATCATCACCATAGTCATTTGTAGGATCACCCCCAGCAAGCCAGGCACGATGTTATATTGGGTGATGCCTTCGGGGTTATATCGTCGGTGCACCACCACTTCCAATTGACGCGCCGCCTGCTCTGCGGCCTTTACATCGGCCCCCAACTCGCGGGTCAGGGCTTGGGTTGCAACGGTGCCAAGGGTCGATATTGCGCCGGATGCCACCGCCGGATCGGTCGCGTCTGCCTCGATCAATATTTGTGGGCGATCCCCCTTTAACACCCGTCTGGTGAAATCGGAGGGAATGGTGACAACAAAGGAAACGGTGCCGTTTTCAATCAGTTTTTCCGCCTCTATCTGACTGTCGACCACATGGGTAAACCGGTAATAACCGGTGATTTCCAAGGCCGAAACCATGGCGCGGGTGAACCGGTCCTGACTGGCTGTCACCAGTGCAGCAGGCAATTCTTTGGGGTCGTTGTTGATCGCAAAGCCGAACAGGATTAGCTGCATCAACGGCACACCCAGCATCATTGCGAATGTGATCCGGTCGCGGCGCATCTGGATCAACTCCTTGATCAGCAATGCGCCCAGACGGGTGAAGGAAAACCAACCGCTCATGCCATATTGTCCTGTGATTGCGACATGAACTGGATGAACACATCCTCCAGACTGGTTTCGCCCTGATGCGAGGTCACATCCTGCCTCCTGACTGCCGCAGCAACGGATTTCTTGAGCGCCACCCCGTCCTGTCCGACAACATGCAGCGTATTGCCAAAGGGCGCGATCTGATCAACGCCGGGTTGACCCGCCAGCCTTTTGGCAACCCGTTCCACATCCCCGCCTTCAACAACCATCGTCGTCAGAGCGGCATTTTCGACAACATCGTGAACGGTGCCGCTGGCCAATAGTTTGCCGTAGGATATATAGTTAATCTTATGGCACCTCTCGGCCTCATCCATGTAGTGGGTCGAAACCAGAACTGTCACCCCGTCCGCCGCCAGTGCATGGATTTCGTCCCAGAATTCGCGCCGCGCTTTGGGATCAACACCGGCGGTGGGCTCATCCAGCAACAACAATTTGGGTTTGTGCATAATACAGGCCGCCAATGCCATCCGCTGTTTCCACCCGCCCGACAACCGCCCCGCCAACTGCCCCCGCCGCGCCGACAGCCCCAGATTTTCCAATGTATCACGCACGGCCTGTCGCGCCGGTTGCAACTGATATAGCCGCGCCACAAACATCAGGTTTTCCTCGATCGACATGTCCTCGTAAAA